>CALLQC010000125.1 GCA_938015255.1 uncultured Erythrobacter sp. | reverse complement strand
TGCCGAACCACAGCGCAATTCAGATATGAAGGGAGGTGGTGACCCCTACGGGAATCGAACCCGTGTTTCAGCCGTGAAAGGGCCGCGTCCTAACCGCTAGACGAAGGGGCCACGCTCGTTGCGAGAGCGCGCATCTAGGGGTGTCAGCGTAGCTGGTCAAGCCCTGTCTGCTACGCTTTTCAAAATTTTCACCCCGGTGCCGCTCAATCGGCGAAAGCCGCGTCTTCGAGATGCAGTTCTGCGGCAGGACGCGGGCCCCAGTCGTCGATTTTTGCTCTTCCGGCCAGGTGAAAACGTCTGCCCTTGCTGCGGTGCAGGAGTGTTTGAGCCATCTCTGTTTCGGCTGCGCGAAAGGCAATCCCCTTGAACGAGCGGCCGTCATCGCCTGCAGCGATGATCCTCAGATGATCCTTGCCGACAATATCGGCTTTCACAATCCTGACTGGTCCAACGGCAATTCGAGGCGCGGGCCAGCCCACGCCAAACGGGCCGGCTATATCCAGAGTTTCAATCAGATCGGGAGTCAGGCCGCCTGGTGCTAGCGACAGATCCAGCTGCATTGACTGGGCCGCACGCGCGCGCTCAACGTCCCGCGCCAGGCGCGTATCCAGAAATTCGGTAAATGCTGGCAGTTTATCAAGCGCGATTGTCAAACCGGCAGCCATGGCGTGACCGCCGCCAGCGACAAGCAATCCCTGCTCTCGCGCAGCAATAATCTGCGCTCCCAGATCGACACCGCTGATGGACCGGCCAGAACCCTTGCCAGTGCCATCTGCATCATTGGCGATAACAATCGAAGGCTTTCCGGTCTTCTCCTTGATCCGTCCAGCTACGATCCCGATTACGCCCGGATGCCAGCCATCGCCCGACAAGACCTGGACCGCCATATTGTGCTGATTGGCAAGCTGCGCCTCGGCGGCTTCCTGTACCTCGGCTTCAATCGCGCGGCGTTCCTCGTTCAAGGCCGAAAGCTGTTCAGCAATAGCGCGCGCTTCTTCCGGATCCTTGGTCGTCAGCAGCTTTACGCCGAGTGTGGATTCTCCAATCCTGCCGCCTGCATTGATCCGTGGTCCCAAGGCAAAGCCAAGGTCGCTGGCCTGCGGAACCCGTTTCAGCCGACTGGCATCCATCAACGCAGCCATGCCTATGCGTTCACGCCGTGCGAGGATTTTTAGCCCTTGCGAAACGAATGCCCGATTAAGTCCGTGCAGCGCGGCGACATCCGCTACTGTGCCGAGCGCTACCAGATCGAGCAGCGCCATCAGGTTTGGCTCCTGGCGATCTTCGAAGAATCCTCGGGCCCGCAGGTTGCGAGTGATGGCAATGGACAGCAGGAACGCCACCCCCACTGCTGCCAGGTGCCCGTGGCTTGCCGCAAGGTCGCTTTCATCCAACCGGTTCGGATTGACCAAAGCCGCGGTGGGCGGAAGTTCCGCGGCGCATTTGTGGTGATCAACGACGATCACATCGACCCCCGCATCCCGCGCCATTTCCAGCGCTTCGAAAGCCATTGCACCGCAATCGACCGTTACAATCAGGCTCGATCCGTCATCCGACAGCCTTACGAGCGCCTCGCCACTTGGTCCGTATCCTTCGAGCAATCTGTCGGGAATGTAGTAATCTGCGTCCAGTCCAAGGTCGCGAAGCAGTTCTATAAGCAGGGCGGCGCTGGTTGCGCCATCGACGTCATAGTCGCCGTAAATCGTCACTTTTTCCTGAGTGAGCACCGCAGCAGCAATCCGCTCAGCGGCGGCATCCATGTCCCTGAAAGCCGAAGGATCGGGAAGAAATTCCCGCATGGTCGGGCTCGCATGGCGTTCTATATCATCCGGCGCCACCCCGCGGGTCATCATCAATTGTGAGATGATATCGTTATTGAGGCCGTAAACGTCTTGGCTGTCTCCGTTAGCCAAATCCATGTTGCCCCCGCGCCAATGCCATGCCCGGCCCGAAAGGGACTGTGACACACCAAGGACATGAGAAAGACTGCGACTGGCCATTTCCGCTGTCTAACCGAACGAAGCGCTGCGTGACAGAGCCAGCCATTGACAATCGACAGGGTGTTAGGCCTTGCTTGACCCATGACTGATGGTGAACGTTCGCCCGAATTGCTTGTTGTCTGGCACAGTCGCACCGGTGCGAGCGAAGCTATGGCGAAAGCCGCCGCCGAAGCGGGCAAAGCCAGTCTTGTTCGTGCAGCAGATGTTGAACCCGATGATTTGTTCGATGCAGCGGGCTACATTTTTGTGGCCCCTGAAAATCTAGCCAGCCTGAGCGGGGAGATGAAAGAGATGTTCGACCGAACGTACTATCCCATGCTCGGTCGAATTGAGGGACGCCCATATGCCTCAATAATCGCTGCTGGATCTGATGGCGAGAACGCTCAGCGTCAATTGGACCGGATCGTTACTGGCTGGCGGCTAAAGCGTATTGCTGATCCAATCATCGTCAATTTTTCTGCACAGCTTCCTGAAGAGATTCTGGCAAGGAAGCAGGTGCCTCAAGCGGATGTAAAAAGATGTCAGGAACTGGGGGCGGGCTTCGCCGAGGGATTGCGTCTGGGCATAATGTGAACGCATAGCTATGTTCACAGACTGGAGAGGATTGGGGCTCGACGAGTGCACAATTTGACGGCAAAACCGGTAAGAGGGGTGGTTACATCTGTTTTGCAAGCTGTTGGGGATCGAACGAATCGCGGAATGGGATGACCGTAATGCCTTTGGGCTAAACCTGCTGTTTGCTGCGGGCAAGCGGCCCACCCGCGCTGCCTTGCGTGATCTCGTTGAAGAAAATCGAACAATCGCGATCAGCCATGATCCACTGGCAAACACGCATTTGCAACTGGTCACCGCAGCTAGCGAGGTTGATCCAGCTGTAACGAGAAGATTGGAGAGCAACCGCGACGATCATTGGGTCGAATTGCTGCGCGAAGGCTTGACCTTCGACCTGCATGGCCTTGCTCCGGGGAAAGCATGCGATCACGACGACTTCGAAAACTTCTTTGATTTTGACACCTCATCAAACGCTCTGCGGCTTGAGGCGCTCAAGATTGTGCCGAGCCAGCATCTTGCAGGCGCAAGCCAAACTATACCCGTCGCGAAAGGCATGATAGCCCTGGCACGCGACCTGGTGCACCATTTTGAAGATATCGTGGCCATCGGTTGGGAACCTGCAAAGAGTTTAATAGGCAATCGGTACTTCGAATCCGTCGCGACTGCCTGGCTGGACGGCGGAGCATTTCCAGCGCTCGGGCTCACCGCTTTTCGCGAGACATTTGATGGCGCTCTCCAAACCGAAGGACTGGTTTTCTGGATCGGGCAAGAGCTGCGCATCGAACCGCCACTGTCCACTGACAAGGTC
>CALLQC010000124.1 GCA_938015255.1 uncultured Erythrobacter sp. | reverse complement strand
ACCAATTTCTACGCCTGCAATTTTCAGGATCAGATCGGCTATCACGATTTTGAGGGCGTCACAGTCCGCGAAGAAGAAGGTGAGCGGCTCGTGCAGAATCTGGGTAATCATTCGATCCTGATGCTGCGCAATCACGGCCCGGTCGTGATGGACAAGACGATCCAGGGAATGTTCGTCAAAATGTGGGCTTTGCAGCGTGCATGCGAAATTCAGGTTGCGACTGCAGGGATGGGCGACCCGTTGATGGTTTCGCAGGACGTGATCGATGTGCACCAGCGCGACCTTGCGGTCATGCAGGGCCAGGGGGGCTCGGGCGTGTTCGACTTTGAAGCGTGGAAACGCCGCATCGACAAGATCGACAGCAGCTGGCGCGACTGATCCGGTCTGACTGTTTCATCTAGGATTCGTTCATGCCGCGCATGACCGTCAACGAAAGGCCGGTCGAGTTCGATCTCGATCCCGATATGCCGCTGCTTTATGCCTTGCGCGAAGCGGCCAATCTGACCGGCACGAAAAGCTGCGGCGGCGGCGATTGTGTTGGCGCCTGCATGGTGATCGTTGATGGCACCGCTTTGCGATCATGCCGGATCACCATCGCCGAAGCGGAGGGACGCTTCATCACAACAATCGAAGGGTTGTCACGCGATCGCTCGCACCCGGTGCAGCAGGCTATGGTGGCGGATCAGGCGATCCAGTGCGGGTATTGCACACCGGGGATCGTGATGGCAGCGGCCGCTTTGCTTGACCGTGTTGCCGCGCCAAGCAAGGCTGAAATCGAAGAAGCCATCACCAATATGTGCCGCTGCGGGGTATACCCGCGGCTCGTAAAGGCCATTGATCGCGCAGCGCGGGTCAAGGCGCGCGGTGAGAGCATAAGTGCTGCCCCTGCTCCGGGTATCAGCGCAGCCGATGCAGCCGCCAGCGTGCCAGCTTTGCGGACGACAGAGCCTTCCGATCCTGATGAGGGCTCCTAGAACCGGCCCGTAATCGCAAAGCGGGCGTTCAAGGGTGCGCCAACGCTGGCCTGATGGGTCGCGTGCGAATTCGGGAAATAGAGAGTGTCCGTCAGGTTCTCGATATTCACCTGAAGGCGGAAATTCTCGTTCACATCAAAATATGCAGCAGCATCAATCCTGGTATACGCCGGAAGAACTGCGGTGTTGCCATTGTTGATGAAGCTCTCATCCTGATGTGTGAGGCCCAGACCCAGACCGATACGGTCGGTCACTTCGAACTGGTTCCAGATTGAAAACATGTTTTCGGGCAGCTCGCGCGGACGCAGACCTGTGGGGCCAAGCCGGTCGACCTGCTCCCCGTCAAGAAAGCTGTATCCGGCCGAGACAAACCAGCCATCAGTGATCTGGCCTTGCAATTGCAGTTCGAAGCCCTGGATCGTGGAGTCGATCACATCAAGCGTCGCCGGATCATTGTCATTCGGCTGAGGCGAACTTTGCTCTATCTCGAAGATAGCTGCGGTAAAGCTGAGCCCGTCCATGAAATCCCATTTGAGACCAGCTTCGAGATTGGTGAATGTGTCCGGTGCGAGTGCATCGTTAGAGCCGTTGATGTTGGCAAACTGTTCGCCCGAGCGGGGCAGGAAGCTTTCCGAATAGCTTGCATAGATTGAAATGTTTTCCTGCGGCTTGATGATAAGGCCGCCGCGCGGTGAGAATTCCTCGTCCTTGCGGTTTCGCAGCTCGGCACCGGGCACGTTGAACACTTCGATATCAAAACTGTCGAACCGTCCCCCGATGACCACATTGAGCCAGTCGGTCAGTTTAATCTCGTCCTGAATGTATAGCGACAGCACATCGATCTCGACCTGCGTAAAGTCATTGAGATCGACGCTGTAATCGTTGATCGTTGTCTGCCCGAGCGCATTTACGCCGCGATTGCCCCGCAGGTTGAGCGGACGCTGGATCGCAAAGGTTTCATTATCGTCCTGCGTCTGATCCCAAAACGTGTTGAAGCGATCCTGATCCGATGACGTGTTGATGAACTCCGCGCCGATCAAAAGAGTGTGCGCGAGCGAACCTGTGTCAAATTCGCCTACAAGATTGCCGGAAAGGATGAGATTTTGACGCTGAGTCGTGTCGATATAGCCGTCCAGCGTCACCACATCCGGCGTGTTCGCCTGATCGTATCCGGATGCGTAGACGTTCGAATAGACCTTGTCATAATCGCCGTAGAACGCGCTGAAGACGCCTTTCCAGTTTTCCGAAAATTCATGCTGCAGGCTCGCGCGCAGCAAATGCGCTTCGAGATCGGTGAAGTTTTCTTCCGGATCTGCGAACACGATATCTTCGAACGCCTCGACCGGCCGGCCATCGCTGCCGGTGACAATACCGCGATCAACGAACCGGTAATGATCGGCATATTCGTATGACAGGTCCAGCAGCGTGTCCTCGCCGATCTGAATGCGCGCGGTCGGATTGAAACCAATCCGTTCGCCGTCATAGAAATCCCGGTGATTGTTCAGATTTTCATATGCCGCATTGACCCGGATCGCCGCGTTTTCACCAGCCGCAACATTGATATCGCCCTGGATGCTGAACTCACCGAATGTATCAAGGGCAATCTGGCCGCCACCGAATGTTTCGCCAATCGCGCCCTTTTTCGTCACGCGGTTCAGAATGCCGCCAGTGCCGCCGCGCCCGAACAGGAGCGCGTTGGGACCGCGCAGGATCTCGACCTGTTCGAGGTTGTAGAGGCCGCGATAATACTGAACGTCGTCTCGCATCCCATCGATGAAGAAATCCGCCGTTGAACGGACTCCGCGAAAGACGATTGCATCCCGGTGTCCTTCGCCTTGGGAGGTGTTAACGCCCGGCGTGTAGTCCACAATTTGCCCGATACCGGTAAATCCGCGCTCAAGGATATCTTCCTGAGTGGTGATCGTTACCGATTGCGGGACATCGATGATCGGCGTGGGGGTTTTGACCGAGTTGATCTGGTCAGAATACAGGACGTCGCCGCGCACTTCGATATTGCGATCACCATAATCGACGCTTTCTGCATTGTCCGGGCCTTCTTCGGCAATCGCAGGTGAGGCGATAAAAGCGCATCCAAGCATCAGGGCGAGGCGCGTCGTGCGGTGAATCATTGGGTCCCTTTCTGACTGTGAGTAGCGCGCTATTGCAACTTACTTGCAACTGCAAGAGTGAAATTGCGATTAATTCGCAATTGGCGTTGCGTGTGGCGAAATGGAAGCAATTGGGCTAGCGCGGCGAAGCGACGTTTCCACGGAGATTCGGATATGAAAGCGACCATCTGGCACAACCCGAAATGCGGCACTTCGCGCAAGACACTGGCGATCCTTGAGGATATGCCGGGCGTAGATCTGACGGTGATTGAATACCTGAAAAACCCGCCGACGCGGGCGAAACTGGCTCAGCTCTATAAGGATGCCGGAATTACGCCGCAGGAAGGGCTGCGTATTCGCGGCACGGATGCGAAAGAGCGCGGCCTTCCAGATGCTGATGCGGATGCGGTGCTGGACGCGATGGCGGCAGAACCGATCCTGATCGAACGACCGCTGGTCGAAACGGATAAGGGCGTTGCCCTGTGCAGGCCTCAGGAAAAGGTCAGAGACCTGCTCTAAACCCGCTCGCGCGTCAGATCACGGTCAAGTTGAAGCATACGCCAGCCGATCAGCACCACAGCAAGGCATAGGGCGATGATAAGGCCGAAGCCGAGCCAATCATCGACATTGTATAGCCACACGCCAAGCGCAGGCGCGTAGATAAAGCTTGCGCCAGCAACGCTTGCGACAATTCCAGAGGCCTGTCCTTGCTCTGCCCGCGTGACCGCCAGAGAGGTTCCCGCAGTTGTGCCGGGCCTGAACAGGCCGAAGCCCAGCGATGCAATCGCGTAACCAAGCGATAGCATGAAAAGATCGTTTGCCGCGCCCAGGATGAGCGTACCAAATGCGGCCACGGCCATGCCAGAAAGGGTCGCCGTGCGCGGACCCAGATCGAAGCGCGGGATCAGTCCCCATTGGGCCAGCAGCGTCGCTAGAGCACCAAATACCAGCACCAGGCTGACCATGGTTGCCCCCGCATCGGGTGCGTCCCGCAGGCCCAGCCGGTCGAGCACAAGGAAACCCACTATCCCCATGATCATCGCCTGGGCGTGGCCGCCAATCAGGCCCGCGAGCACCCATGCCCTGAGACGGGGTTCAAACCAGCGCAGCTTGCGCACCGGCCGGTCGCTGGAATCGGCAGCTATATCCTCGTCATCCTCGTCATCTTCATCTTCATGGCTGTCGCTCGGTGCGCCAGTTGAACCGTTGGCGTAGGGTGCATCGTAGGTTCGTCCGCGTGCTGCGAATTGCGGTTCGTCATTGGGCAGGCGCAGGCGCAGGATCACAAGCGCTATCACTCCGATGAGCGCAAAAATCAGGAACGGACCGGTCAGTCCAATTCCCATGATCGGGATAACCAGCAGCGGTGCCAGAACCGGCCCGAACACGGTGCCCAGCCCAAAACTTGATGCGATCAGGGAAAGCGCCTTGGTCCTCTCTGCACGCGGCGTTCGCGCAGCGACATAAGCCTGCACAGCGGGCGGCGCTGCGCTGCCGAACCCGCCATAGAGGCTGCGCGCCGCAGCGAAGGCGATCAGCGCCCAGAATGCCGTGATCCAGCCCGAAAGCCCGGCCCACAGAACAAGCCCGCAGAGCGCCATCGAGACGACGAACCCGATCAGCCCCAGCGCCATCATCGCCTTGCGCCCGCGCCTGTCTGAGCGCCGGGCCCAGATCGGCGCGCACACAACCCACAGCAAGGCCGACCAGCTGTAGGCCAGACTGATCCAAACATCGTTGACCTTCAGCGCCGTGCCGATCGACGGCATCACCGATTGCATCGCCGTGTTCCCCGCAGCCGTCACCAGCATCACAGTGAACAAGAGCGCCATTCGCCCGCGCGAAATCGCGCTGGTCGATGCGCCGTCCAAGCGGGCTACGGGTGGGATGTTGCCGCCATCTGCCATGGCCGAAACCGCTAAGCGGATGCGAGGACACTTGCAAACGCATTAGCGGTCTGCGAGTCCCGAACACCCCCAATCAAGCACAGGCAATTGATAAGGTAACCCCGCCCGATGACAGGTAATATCTCCGCCGCCGCCCGGCGCACCGTTTCCAGCCCCAAACGGCGCGACTACATGTCGCAGTGGGCCGTGTTCTTTAAAGGATTTCTTGAGCATCCAAGGATGGTGGGGTCGATAATCCCGTCTTCTCGCTTTACAATCGCGAAAATGCTCGAGCCGGTCGATTGGGGCAAATGCGAAGCGTTTGTCGAATATGGTCCGGGGGTGGGCACGTTCTGCCGCCCGGTTCTGGAAAAATTGCGCGGCGATGCTGCGTTGGTCGTGATCGATACCAACCCGCTCTATATTGACTATCTCTCCCGCTCGATCCGGGACAAGCGCTTTCATGCCGTCCATGGATCGGCAGAAAATGTCGAACAGATCCTCGCCGATCTTGGCCTGGGCAAGGCTGATTATGTTCTATCCGGGTTGCCGTTCTCAACGCTGCCCGATGGCGTGGCTCCGGCGATTGCAAAGGCGACCCATAATGTCCTGACGCCGGGCGGAGGGTTCCTTGCGTATCAGTTCACCTCGGCCGTCCGCGACGAATCGCGGCCGTTTTTTGACCGGATTGACGAAGGTTTCGAGTGGCTCAATGTCCTGCCGTGCAAACTCTATTGGGCATGGAAGGCCGAAGCGCCGAAAGACTAGTCTTGAGCCTTACTCAAAGGTCGTTTCGATGTCGGTCTGGCTTGCCCCTGTGAGCTGATCATACATTGCGACCGCCAGGCCGCATACAATCATCGCGATAATCATTCCCATCACACCATTGGCAAGGCCAAGGATGAGCGTGCCGACAAAGCTGTCTCCAGCAATGGCGGCAATCACGCCGAACACCCCGGTCACGAGCAGTGCGATCACGATGTAAGACAGCGTCAGAATACCCCAGAACAGCGCGATCTGCCATTGCTTCGGACCGGTCAGTTTCAGGCTGCGGCCCACTGCCTTGAACGGATTGAGGGTATGTTCCAGTACCATAACAGGCATGCTCATCGACATTCTTGCGAGCAGCACCACGATCATCGCCAGGATCAGCACGACCGCAATCGCCGCCAGACCCGGCGCTCCGGCAGCGCCCGCTAGCATGGTAATCGGGATCATAATGACCATTGCGATGATGAAATAGGCGACCACAAAGATCAGAAATACGCCAATTGTACTTGGCACGATCTTGAAGCCGGTGCCTACCGCCTCACCAACAGTGGGCCGGTTTTGCCCCATCAGGGCAACCATCGCGCCGTAGCCGGCAAACTGGAAGACCATAGAAATCAAACCGACACCCATTATCGGGCCGAGCGATTCCTGCATCTGCGCCGCCAAAACCTCTGGATCGGCAGTGGGGTCTATGAGGTTTTGGATGTCAGGAATGAAAAAATATGTTGCCAGGGTGGGGAGCAGCAGAAAAATACCCGCAATCACCGCAAGCAGTTGGAAGTTATCGCGCACCAGCTCCATCGCCCGCGACCATATCTGGCTCATGTCGAAATTCATTGATCCCCCGTCTGCGCCCGCGCGCCTTGTCTCTTGATATCCTGCGTCAATGCCCCCACGAAAAGCCGATGGCAAGCACAGCGGATCAGACCTTGGCCGATCGTCCAATCGAATGGCGCCTTGAAAACACTCAAGTCCCTTACCGCGCGGCGCTCGATGAAATGGAGGCGCGCAATGCGGCCATATCATCCGGTGAGCAGGAAGAGCTCATCTGGTTGCTTGAGCATCCGCCCGTCTACACCGCCGGAACCAGCGCGGATATCAGCGAGCTTGTCGATCCCCGATTCGAAGTGATCGAGGCCGGCCGCGGAGGGCGATACACCTATCACGGGCCGGGCCAGCGGGTCGGTTACCTTATGCTTGATCTCAACCAGCGCGGTAAGGATGTGCGCTGCTTTGTCCATGCGATCGAGGGCTGGGTTATCGATACCCTTTCGGATTTCGGCGTCGAAAGCTGGCGGGCTGAAGGGCGTGTGGGCATCTGGACCCGCGACATTGACGGTCGCGAAGCCAAGATCGGAGCGATTGGTGTGCGCGTGCGGCGCTGGGTGACGATGCACGGGTTCTCGGTTAATCTCGACCCTGATCTTTCGCATTTCGGCGGCATAGTACCCTGCGGGATCGATGAATTCGGCGTCACCAGCCTTGCCCGGCTGGGCAAACGGGTTTCGCAAGAGGAGTGGGACAAGGCGCTTATCGCCCGCGCGCAGGGATTTCTTGACGCGCTGGATAAATCCGGGCGAAAGGCGTGCGCATCATGAAACGCCTGATCATCCTTGCACCCGCTCTGATCCTAGCAGCATGCGGAGACAGTGAGCCTGCTCCCGCAGGAACAAGTGAGCAGGGCGGTGCCGCAAGCGGCGAGGTTTTGGGCGGCACGATCAGCGACGCCATGATCCCGCTGGATCAGCTGACATCAGTTTCCCCACCAGCAGAGCGGACGAGCACCGTTGGCTCGGGCGCAGGCGAGACATCCTCCGCGCCACAATCGTCACCGGAACCGGAAAGCGCAGAAGCCGCACCAGCGCCCGCTGCGCCGCCTCCGCCAGCACCTGCTGCTCCAACGGTGGCCCCACCGCTGGAGCAGTAATCAGGCTGCGTTGGCAGCCCGCTCTTCTTCCAATGTGGGGTAATCGATGTAACCCTGCGGGATCGGGAAGTACCAGCTTTTGGGTACATCCTTGTTCGGATTGAACGCAGCGCCGGCAGCGATCCGCTTGTCGAGATCGGGGTTGGAAATGTATGGGCGGCCGAAACTCACTGCATCGCAGCGTCCGCTCGAAACGTCATCATCAGCTTCCTGTGCCGTGTAATCCGAATTGAGGATTAGCGCGCCGGAATAGTTCGCGCGGATCATCGCATCCTGTTTGGGCACATCGGTCTGGCCGAATGTGCCATCGGGTCCAGGCTGGCGGAGCTCGACGAAGGCGAGGCCCAGATCTTCGCACACTTTCGCAGCTGCGCCGAAAGTGGCCTCCGGATTGCTGTCATCCGTGCCCTGGCTGTCGCCGTTGGGAGACAGGCGAATGCCGACGCGGTCCGCGCCCCAGACATCGATCAGCACTTCCAGCACTTCGCGCATGAAGCGGGTGCGGTTCTCAATTGAGCCACCATATTCATCGGTGCGCAAATTGGTCTTGTCACGCAGAAATTGGTCGACCAGATATCCATTCGCGCCGTGCAGCTGCACCCCGTCAAAACCCGCTTTCTTCGCATTTTCCGCAGCTCGGCGGTAATCGGCGACGGTGCGATTGATATCCTCCATCGTCATTTCGCGTGAGGGTTCATAAGGTTTCTTGCCTGTCGGCGTATAGGCGTGGTCCGGCGCAGTGGTGACACTTGCAGAAACAGGCGCATTGCCGCCGAGAAAATCGGGATGGACCAATCGCCCCATATGCCACAGCTGCATAACGATCATGCCGCCTGCATCGTGAACAGCTTTCACGATCGGTTTCCAGGCCTCGGTCTGCTCTTCGCTCCAGATGCCCGGTGCCGATGGCCAGCCAAGCCCCTCTACGCTGATGCCGGTCGCCTCGGTCAGGATCATGCCTGCGCCAGCGCGCTGCTCGTAATAGGTCGCCATCATGTCATTGGGCACGAACATCGGTTCAGCGGCGCGGCCGCGGGTCAGAGGGGCCATGAAAATGCGGTTCTTGGCCTCAAGGGCGCCCATTTTGAGCGGCTGGAACAGAACGTCGTGCATGTCGGGGATTCCTCCGATTGAGTTTCAATTGGCTATTCACTTGGAGATGATGGGGCTAGGGCGCAAGCATGGAATCCGGCGAAGGTACGCAAGAAAAGCTGTTCGATTGGCGAGCCGCGCTTCTCCTCGCTGCGTTGCTGGGCGGAAATGTTGCGCTTGCGCTGGGCCCATGGTTCGTGCGCGAGGCTGACACCGGGCCGGTAAGCGCGGCTTTCTGGCGACTGTTCCTGGCGCTGCCGTTTCTCGTGGTGTTCGCGCGTATGGCAGGGCAGCCGCTTGGCGGGATGCCGAAGAAGACACTGGTACTGGTCGCCATCGGTGCGACTGCCTTCGCGATGGATCTGGCGAGCTGGCATATCGGTATCGGGATGACCCGGCTGGGCAATGCGACCCTGTTCGGCAATGCCGGGTCGATCATCCTGCTGTTCTGGGGCTTTATCATCGCGCGGATGCTGCCACGCGGGTTTGAGCGGCTCGCAATTGTGTGCGCGCTGGCCGGTGCGGGCATCTTGTTGGGACGCAGCCTTGCAATCTCGACCGAGACATTTGTCGGCGACCTGTTCTGCCTTACCGCAGGTGTGCTTTATGCGGTTTATCTGCTGACACTGCAGGGCGAGCGGGCGCGCTTTGGATCGTGGAGCCTGTTGGTGTGGGTGAGTATTTTTGCCTGTCCTTCGCTGCTGGCGCTCGCGCTGGCGCTGGGCGAGCCGGTGCTGCCCACCAACTGGACGCCGATCCTTATCCTGTTTGTGACAAGCCAGTTGATCGGTCAGGGCCTGCTCGTCTATTCGCTCGGGCACTTCCCGCCGCTGGTCATTGGCCTTGCGCTGCTGACGCAGCCTGCGGTGGCGGCATTGGTGGGATACTCGGTATTCGGCGAGGTGCTCACTGCGCTGGATCTGATCGGGATGGTGCTGCTGGGTTCAGCGCTGTTGGTTGCGCGGGCTGCCACGCCAAGGGCAGGGCCCGGAATGGCACAGAAACGAAGCTAGTCGGAAAGCTGAAAGCTGCGGTCAAACGAGCCGAACCGTTCTTTCACACGTTCAACGTCCGGTCCTTTCAATGAGAATTCCGCCTGCTCCAACAGGAGCCGTCCCTGCCTGCGGAGCTGCTGCCTTCGCCGTTCATCGGAGATTGGCCCTGCCGCTTTTTCAAGCACGTCCAGCATGATAAGCGATGCATTCGAGCTGGCTGCGACGGCGCTCCTTATCGAGCTAAAGCCGCGCCCGACATAATGATCGAACCCGTCAGGGCAGGGGATGACCGGGCAATCCTCGGCATCCTCGCCGCAAACGTCCTTGCGGAGGTCTCGCCTGCCGATTTCTGAAATTGCGGCACCCAGCCAATGCAGGACGGTGATCGCTGTGAAGGGGTCGTTGATTCCGGGCGAAAGGGCGCGCAATCCTATCTCCACCAGCTCGTCGATCAGAAACTGGGGGTCCTGCTCCGGCGTGCGAACAGGGCCCAGAGTGAAGTCTTCACGAATGCTCTCCTCAAGAATGCCTGCCTCGGCGCTTTTCACGTCCATCAGCGGCAGCCCGCGATGGACAAAATCACCGGTCCGCACGCGCAGGGAGAACACTCCGCCACAGTCGCGGGCTTTCCGCTCCAGATCCTCGAAATCGATGAGTTGGACATAACCCGTTGCCCACGCGGTGATGGTCTCTCCGCCCTCGCTCTCGCGTGCATCAGAGAATGAGTCCTCGACCGGATAAGTCTCGCGCACGGCCTCCAGCAATCTCCGACCGATCTGTTCGAGGACCTTGTTGATCCGGATAGACGAAGGGACGTGATGAAGGAAAAATACAAGAACAACGACGCACATTGTGACTAGAACATAGGCAACCAATAGCGACAATTGTGGCGCAAAACCGGGCAGTGCTGTCGCTACCGCATCTGTTGTGGTCGAGGCGGATTCATCCTCTGCCCGCACCGATCGCAGCACGATCAGCGAATAGACAAAAGTCCCGATAAAGGTCGCCAGTGATATTTGGTTGCCTTTATCTTCGAGAAAATTGGTCAGCAAACGCGGACCATAGTTTCCGCTGGCATATGTGACCGCGACCAGTGTGATTGAGAACACGGTTGAAGCTACCCCGATCATGGTAGCAGCCATAACGGTCAGAATGTCGGCTGCCCCCTTTGGCCGGACAGGAACGAGCCATTCGTAGTTGTTGAGGAATTCTGCAAATCCGTTGCGATCAAGGTAGACCATGGCGACTGCGAGCATCGCCGCGAGAATCGCAAAGGTTGCCGGATAGAACCAGTAATTCGCGTTGAGACGCGCCCAGAAAAAGCGGATTTCAGCTGTCATCCCCTTGATAACGCACGAAACCGCGAAAGGGGGTGCGACCGGAGGAATTAATCCCCGCTTGGAACTTCGCTTCCCGCAATGTCTTCAATTGCAACCGCGCCGATATCGCCCTTTCCGACGCTTGCGCTGGCCATTTCCAGCATCCGGTCGAGGCTCTTCTTCGCCTTCAGACGAAGGTCTTCTTCGATTTCAATCCGCGGTTCCAGATCGCGCAGCGCGACATAGAGCTTCTCCATCGTGTTGAGCGCCATGTAGGGGCAGATATTGCACGAACAGTTTCCGTCCGCGCCCGGTGCACCGATGAAGTTCTTCTCCGGCAGCGCCTTTTCCATCTGGTGGATGATGTGCGGCTCGGTCGCGACGATCAGCGTGTCGCCATCAAACTCTTTGGCGAATTTTAGGATGCCGCTCGTTGATCCGACATAGTCAGCGTGATCGACAATTGTGGGCGGGCATTCGGGGTGCGCTGCGATAGGGGCGTCCGGGTGCTCCTCCTTCAGCTTGAGCAATTCGGTTTCGCTAAACGCTTCATGCACGATGCACACGCCCGGCCACAGCAGCATTTCGCGGTTGAATTTGCGCGCCAGATAGCCGCCCAGGTGACGGTCTGGCCCAAAGATGATTTTCTGGTCTTCAGGGATCTGCTGCAGGATAGTTTCGGCGCTGGAGCTGGTGACGATCACGTCGGACAGCGCCTTCACCTCGGTCGAGCAATTGATGTAGGTCAGCGCGATGTGATCGGGATGCGCTTCCCGGAAAGCCTGAAACTTTTCGGGTGGGCAGCTGTCCTCAAGACTGCAGCCTGCATCCATATCGGGCAGCACGACGATCTTTTCCGGCGACAGGATTTTCGCCGTGTCAGCCATGAACTTCACCCCGCAAAACGCGATCACATCTGCATCTGTCTCCGCCGCCATTTGCGACAGTTGGAGTGAATCGCCGACATAATCTGCGATGTCCTGAATATCGGGGGTCTGGTAATAATGCGCGAGGATCACCGCGTTGCGCTCTTTGCGCAGCCGATCGATTTCGGCGAGCAGATCGTCACCGGAGGGAACTTTTGTCTCGATACTCATAGGTTGAATCCCGCTGTCTTTGGTCCGCCGCCGATATAGGCAATTTTCCAAGGTTTGCGACCCTTTGTGTGGTAGCGTTGCCTCCTTTGGGGGAGAGAATCGGATGTACCAGCTGGAATTGAAAGAAGCGTATTGTCCAGCGCAGGCGGATCTGCCGTATCGCGAACGGACAATCGAAGAGATGCTGCGCGAACAGGTTGAGCAGCGCCCTGATGCGCCGGCTCTGCGTGAAATGCTTGCAGACGGCAGTATCGGCCGTGAGTGGACATATGCCGAATTGCTGAGAGATGCGGAGCGCTGCGGACGAGCGCTGGCCTCGCGCCATCCGGCTGGCACGCGCATTGCGATAATGGGCGGCAATTGTCCCGAATGGATCATGGTGCAGCTGGGCGCAGCGATGGCGGGACTTGCTATCGTGACGGTCAATCCCTCTTTCATCGCTCGCGAAGTGCGCTATGTGCTCGAACAATCGGGCTCGGGCGCGGTCTATTACCAGCCCACTGTGCGCGGTGCGGCGTTGCGCCCGATTGTGGACGAGGCCGCCGCCGGATTGCCCGCGTCAGACTATATTATCGATATTGAAGATCACGGCGATCTGTTCGCGGGTGATGGCGACGGCACGCTGCGCGATAACGCGCCCCATGATGTGGTGATGATCCAATATACTTCGGGCACAACCGGTTTCCCCAAAGGCGTGCTGCTTCATCAACATGGTCTTTTGCAAAGCAATCAGGATCTGTTTGTTCGCTGGGGTCTGGAGCCGGGCATGCAGGTGATGTGCCCGTTCCCGTTATTTCACACAGCGGGAAGCGCGGCGAGCGTGCTGGGCACCCTTTCCAATGGCGGCACATTGCTGCTTGTTTCCGTGTTTGATCCAGTAGCTGTTGCCAAGGCAATCGAGCGCGAACGCCCCGAAATGCTTGGCGGGGTCGCAACGATGATCTTTGCCATCATCGAAGCGGCGCGCGCGACCGGAACTGATGTTTCCTGCGTGAAAATCGTAATCAGCGGCGGCGCCATGGTCCCGCCCGAACTGAACCGGGCGGCGCAGGATACGTTCGGCGTGCCCATCCTTATCGTTTACGGTCAGACCGAAACATCGCCTGCGATCACCGCAGCCTGGCCGACAGACACTGGCGCGGATTTGATCGATACGATCGGCCAGCCGTGCAGTCATATGGAAGTGGCAATCCGCAATCCGCAAACTGGCGGGGTCTGCCAGATCGACGAGCAGGGCGAAATCTGTATGCGCGGGTACAACATGATGGTCGGATACAACGACAATCCGGAGGCCACTGCAGAAACGATCGATAAGGATGGCTGGCTGCACACCGGCGATCTCGGAAAGATGAGTGCGAGCGGCTATGTCAAGATCACAGGCCGCGTCAAAGAGATGATCATTCGCGGCGGTGAAAATCTGTTCCCCGCAGAAATCGAGGCTGCGATGCTCGAACATCCGGCGATAGCCGAAATCGCCGTTGCAGGTGTCCCGGATGAAAATTGGGGCGAGATTGTCGCCGCTTTCATGCGTCTGACAGAAGGGGCAAAGCGGCCTTCCGATGACGATCTCAAGATATTCATCCGAGAGCGACTTTCGCCGCAAAAAACGCCGACGCACTGGGTTTGGCTAAACGAATTTCCGCTGACAGGCTCGGGCAAAATCCAGAAGTTCCAGCTGGCTGAGAGTTTCGCTAAGGGTGAGCTTGTTGTTCCAAGCTTTACATGAATGCCCGACTGGTTACTTTGTTCGCAGGGGGATGGTAATGTCGCTAGCGGCCATCATAAGATCTATATTTGCGATGTTTAATTGGATTGGAGCGCTCGCCTGTGCGATCATAATAGGCTCAATGCCAAACATCGCAGCGGCGCAGAACAGAATAATCTCTGTCTCACAAGATGCGTTTTTCGAAACGCTAAACGCCTCGCAGCAGGTGAGCATAACCGGCCGTTTGGTCGGTGTTTTGGGAGACTCTGGCGCTCTTGATGTCCAGCGTCCAATCGTCAGCGTCAGCGGGATCAGTGCAAGCGATAAAACCATCTGTATCGATATCTCGCATGTAAGCGGCGTTTACATTGCCCGCGCACGTATATCGAATCCGGGGCTCAGCGGGTCGGCGAGTTTCCGATTGCCATCTCGCCTGATGGCGCAGGCTTCGCGTGCGGCGCAGGAATATGCGGTGCTGGTCCGTGCTTCGAAATCCGCCGTCTGTCACCAACGCAACGATATCTTATTGGCCGGATGGGGGACCAGAGAGCCAAAAAGCAGTCTTATCTTTGCGGTTAGCGCGGCCCCGACATCTTCGGTCAATGTGACTATGGAGGGGATCCAAGGCCGGCCGAACTGTCAGTCTGCGGCAACATTTTTCGGATCCAACACGACAACGTTCCAGCGGTTTTCGCGGGTCTGCCAGGTTAAGCTGGCGCGCACCTGCTCGGCCAAGTCCCGCTTTGAACTGGTAATTGAGGAATCCGGCGCGCGCGTTCCGATGCGGCGGCGCTCGCTTCGCAGAACCTGCAGCAGCTGAGCGCACAGAGGTCGGACCTTATGCTCGCCAAAATATCGCCCAAGGGTCTTTTTTACACCACCGCTGCCATTCTGATTGTTTGCCTTGGAATTGTGCTGAGCCTTTTGAGCACGCCAGACGAGGCGAATTTGACCGTCGCTGGGAAAACAGAGGTGATGTCGATCGAATTGTCGCAGGACACTCCCTTGCCCGGTTACTTTTCCGGACCGGGCTGGCGGCCGCAAACCGATATATGCAGCGATGAAGAGAGTGAATTCGCGCTGGCAGAACCGATCGGCAATCCGGTGGTGGCGACGATTGCAGCC
>CALLQC010000123.1 GCA_938015255.1 uncultured Erythrobacter sp. | reverse complement strand
GGATAACACGGTAATCATGTTCATCGTCGACAATGGCTGGCTGCCCAATCGCGATGGTGAGAGTTTCCGCGATCTTCAAGGCCGCAACCTGCGCTTCGATGCCCGATCAAAGCAATCACCATACGAAGGAGGGGTGCGAACACCTGTATTCGTGCGTTGGCCCGACCGGATAAAGCCAGGTCGCCATGATGATTTGGTGACCTCGATCGATTTCTTTCCAACCACTCTTGCGCTAGCGGGTTTGCCGCAATCCGAAGAGTTGCCAGGGCGCAATCTTAAGCCGTTCTTGCAACAACGCAGCAGCCTGCCGCCGCGAACGGTTTTCGGTGAAATTTACTACCACACCTCAGTCGATCTGGATGATCCCAAGGTCAATCTGACCCATCGGTGGGCCAGAAATGGCGACTGGAAATTGATTCTGAATGATGTCGAAGAAGGTCGGCCAGAGCTGTATCATCTAGCGTCCGATCCGGATGAGCGAACCAACCTTGCGGGCGCTCCTGAACATTCAGCTGAGCTGTCTTCACTGCGCACCGAGATTGACGAATGGTGGCCAAATTGATCGGCCCAGCGCGAGTCCATTCATCCTGAAAGAGGAATTAGAAACGATATGAAAATTGATCGGCGATCAACCCTGGCTGGCTTCGGGGGACTTGGATTTGCTGCGGTTGCGGGTTTCAGTAATGTTCTGCATGCGCGCACCAGCGATGATTATCGCGATAAATCGCTGTCTCCGGCCCGCCGTGCAAAAGCGCTTGTCGCGTTAATGACGCTGGATGAAGTTGGCGCACAGCTTAACTGCCCGCGCGCGGCAGATGTGATGGCTGATGCCAAAGCCTTCGAGGCGGACTTCCCGTATTTCAAACACGGTATCGGTGGCGTCTATTCAGCCAGTCTCGAAGCCGGTCCGGCTGACAACGCACGAGCCGTCATTGCGCTCCAGCGCGAAGTGGTCAGTCGCAGCCGGTTCGGCATTCCCGCTTTCATCTTTGAAGAATGTCTGGCCGGATTGCTGGCGGATGGAGCTACGCAATATCCGCAAGCCTTGGCGATGGCTTGCGCTTTCAATCCGAAACTTGTCGAACAGGTTTTTGCAGCGACCGCGAAAGAGGCGCGTTCACGCGGCGCGCAGGCCTGTTTCTCGCCCAATATCGATATTTGCACCGATCCGCGTTGGGGCCGTGCAGAGGAGACATGGGGCGAAGATCCGTATCTCGTGACGGTTTCGGCGCGGGCGATTGTGACAGGGTTGCAGGGACCGCGCGCGGAATATCTGCCCGCAGACCGCATGGCGACCAGCGTGAAACACTTTGCTGGATATGGGCAGGGGATCGGGGGGCGCAATTTTGCGCCGTCACATATCGGCCCCGTCGAAATGCAGAATGTGGTTCTGCCGCCGTTCCGTGCTGCGATCACCGAATCGGGCTCTGTCGGTCTGATGGCATCTCATGGCGAAATTGACGGTGTGCCCGCACATTCCGACACGGCGTTGCTATCGGATTTGCTGCGCGATGATTGGGGCTTTGACGGGTATGTCGTTTCCGACTGGGACGATATTCGCCGCATTCACAGTCTCCACGGCGTCGCAAAGGACGAAGCTGAGGCAGCTATCATGGGTCTGAAAGCGGGTGTCGATCTGGAACTCGCCAATAACGGCGTCTATTTGATGCTGCCGCAACTTGTACGCGATGGTCAGCTGGAAGAAAGCTATGTGCGCCGCGCGGCCGAGCGCGTGCTCGCAGCCAAATTCAAATGCGGGCTGTTCGATTTGCCTTGGGCTGACCCTGCGAAGGCAGCAAATCTGGCGCGCAGCAAAGAGCACCGCGCCCTGGCGCGCAAGTCGGCGGAGGAATCGGTCATTCTGCTCAAGAATGAAGGCGATGTTCTGCCACTGGAAAAGTCCGCCACCAATAAGGTTCTCGTCGTTGGCCCGAACGCGGCATCGGTGCATCTGGGCGGATACTCGCCGAAACCCTTTATCGGGGTCAGTATGCTTGAAGGGATCAAAGCCTACGGTCAGCGCGCCGGGTTTGAAACTGTTTATGCGCCGGGTTGCCGGATCACGGCAGGCGATGAAGGTCAGAACGAGATTGAAACCGATGCCGCGGATGAAACGGTGCGGGCCGATCCGGCACTTAACCGCAAGTTGATCGCAGAGGCAGTCGCAGCAGCACGCGACGTTGATACGATTGTGATGTGTCTGGGCGGCAATGAGGCGACGGCGCGCGAGGCATATTTTGCCGGTGATTCTCGCGGAGATCGCGACGATCTGGAATTGATTGGCGAGCAGAATGAGCTTGCCGAGGCTCTGCTGGCATTGGGCAAAAAGACGATAGCTGTCCTCATTCACGGGCGCCCGCTCTCACCGCAATTGCTCGTGGAAAAATGTCCAGCAATCCTGGATGCTTTCTATCCGGGGGAAGAGGGCGGCCATGCCATCGCGAACATCCTATTCGGTGATGTGAACCCGAGTGGGAAGCTGCCAGTCACACTGGTCCGCAATGTCGGCCAATTGCCGGGCTTTTATTATCAAAAACCGACCGGCAAGTTCAGGAATTATGTGTTCTCTGATTCCACACCTCTGTACCCGTTTGGGTTCGGGCTCAGCTACACTCAGTTCAGCTGCGGCGCTCCGGTCCCCGAGGCGTCCACCATCAATGCGGGCGACAGCCTTAAGGTTGCCGTCACGGTGCAGAATACCGGCGCACGGTCAGGACAGGAGGTCGTTCAGCTGTATGTCCGTGACGAGATCGCGAGCTTGACAAGGCCTGTCAAACTGCTGCGCGGATTTGAGAAGGTAACCCTCGCAGCCGGTGAACAGCGCACCGTTGAGTTCACGCTTGGCGCCGAAGACTTTGGTTTCCGGAATGCAGACGGAAAACTGCTCATTGAAAAGGGCAAGTTCACCATCATGGCTGGATCGGACAGC
>CALLQC010000122.1 GCA_938015255.1 uncultured Erythrobacter sp. | reverse complement strand
GGATATCATGGTCAACGAGCTTGGCCTTACATCCCTTCCTTTCACCAATGTTGCCAATGGCTGCGCAACCGGCGGCAGCTCGCTGGTGGCGGCGCAGCAAGCAATCGCAAGCGGAATGTACGATCTCGCGCTGGCTGTCGGTTTTGACAAGCATCCGCGCGGGGCATTCAACGCAAAGCCTGCCGATTATGGCCTGCCTGAATGGTACGGCCAAACCGGCATGATGCTGACGACGCAGTTCTTCGCGTTGAAGATCCAGCGATACATGCAACTGCACGGGATCAGCCGAACAACCCTGGGCCGTGTCGCGGAAAAAGCATTCAAGAATGGTGCTGTCACGCCCCATGCCTGGAGGCGATCAGAGATCGATCTCGATACGATCATGGATGCGCCGATGATCAATGATCCGCTGACCAAATACATGTTCTGCGCACCGGCAGAGGGCGGGGTTGCGCTTATTTTGGCTTCTGAGAAAAAGGTGAAAGAGCTGGGCGCTGATGGCGTTAAGATCGCGCAGATTGCAGTCCGCACCCGTCCGCCTGACAGTTTCGAGGTGTTCCAGGCCGGAGTGTCTGTGAAAGAAGGCGGCAAGCCCACCGTTTTGGCATCACAGGCGGCATTCGAAGGCGCAGGCATCGGCCCCGAAGATATCGACGTCGCACAATTGCAGGACACCGAAAGCGGCGCAGAAATCATGCACATGGCCGAAAACGGCTTCTGCAAGGATGGCGAGCAGGAGGAATGGCTCGCCAATGGCTGGTCGCAGCGCGGCGGGAAACTTCCGATCAACACTGATGGTGGTTGCCTGGCCTGCGGAGAGCCGATTGGTGCGTCTGGGCTTCGTCAGGTTTACGAGAATGTCGAGCAGCTGCGCGGGCGCGGCGGCGATCGGCAGGTCGTCAAGGCAAGTGGTGCACTGCCAAAGACCGGATACAGCCATGTCTATGGCGCGCCGGGCCTTTCTGCTGTCGCCATACTCGAGCGTTAGGGAGAGAATTGCTCAATGGGTAAGATGACTGGAAAAGTCGCGCTCGTCACCGGAGGTGCTGGAGGAATCGGCGCCAGCGTCGGGCGGATGATCGTGGATGAAGGCGGCAAAGTCATGCTGTGCGATATCCAGATCGACAAAGCCGAGGCCTTGGCCGCCCAACTGGGTGAAAACGCCGAAGCGTTTGAGCTGGACGTGCGCGATTTTGATCGTTGGCAGGCAGCGGTGACAGCAGTGACCGACCAATTCGGCAAGCTTAACGTGCTCTGCAACATCGCTGGTATATCAGAGCCCGGTAACGTGCCTGACGGCCCAATGGATTCATGGGATCGCACCATCGATATCAACCTTAATGGGCCCTATTACGGAATGCGAGCGGCGCTACCGGTTATGGAGGCAAATGGCGAGCCAGGAGCGGTTGTGAATATCGGATCCATGATTGCGATGCGCGCCGCCGCGTTTGTTGCCGCATACAGCGCATCGAAAGCAGGACTGCTCGGCCTTACCCGCAGCGTTGCCCTCGATTGTGCAGAACGCGGCGTGCCGATCCGCGCGAACATGGTGCACCCCGGCGCGATCCGCACCCCGATGTATGAGCGCTACAAGTATTCTGGCGCCGATACGCCCGAGAATATCGAGACAAACTTCGCCGCGACCCACCCAATGAACCGCATCGGCGAACCGGAAGAGGTGGCGAAAGCGGTCGTATTCCTCGCGAGCGATGAAGCAAGCTTCACAACCGGCTGCGACTTTACCGTTGACGGCGGCGGCAGCATCAGAAGTTGAAGAGGCAGGAACAAACATGAGCGAACAACCCGCCACACGGATCGACGCGCATTTTATTGCTGCGGGCAAATATCACGATATCGATTTTCCGCGTCTCGAACTGCTCAAGCTGCTCGCCGAGCACCCGCATATCCGCACCACGGTCGCCTGCGACTATTCGGGATTGGAGCGGCTCGATCAGTGCCGCTTTCTTATCACCTATACCTGCGACCTGATGCCGACCGAGGAACAGGCCAAGCAGCTGCGCGCATGGCTTGAAGCGGGCGGCAAATGGCTCGCATTGCATGGCACCAATTCGATCCTTGTGTTCACGCAAGAGGGCCTTGTCGATGCCCCTGAAACCCGCCCGGACGTGTTCGACATGCTCGGCACACAGTTCAAGGCGCACCCTCCCATCGGCCCTTTCGAAGTTGAAGTTGTCAACAAAACGCACGAACTGACGCGCGGTATCGACAATTTCGAGGTGGTCGACGAACTTTATCTCTCCAAAACGACAGCCGAAATCGACACGCTGATGCAGACCACGTTCGAAGGCGAAGCGACCGGCTTTGTTGAAGCGCAGTGGGAAAAGACAGCGGTGCCGATCCTTTACACCCGCGATATCGGCAAAGGGCGCATCGTATACAACACGCTGGGCCATTGCCGCGGGCATTATGACCTGCCCGGAATGCAGGATTTCTACCCGCACAAGGAGATGTGCGCGTGGAATTATGACGTTTATTATGACCTTCTTCGTCGCTCCATTGGCTGGGCCCAGAGAGACGACACGAGTTCAAAGAGCTAAGGGACGCGAAGCCATGGATATGAACTTTTCACCCGAAGACATCGCCTTTCGCGAAGATGTCCGCGCTTTTCTGGCGGAAAAACTTCCCGACAGGCTGAAAGACGGCGCGCGGCGCACGCCCGGCGTGTTTGTGGAACCCGATATCGGCATGGAATGGCACCGCATCCTGAACGAACGCGGATGGGTCGCGCCGCATTGGCCCAAAGAGGATGGCGGGACGGGCTGGACCCCGACACAGAAGTTTATTTTCGAAAAAGAGTGCGCGCTCGCAGGCGCTCCGGCAATTTCGATCCTCGGCCTGCGCCTTGTGGGACCGGTCATTTGCGAATTCGGCACGCCAGAGCAAAAGGCGCGCTTTCTGCCGCGCCTTCTTTCCGGTGAGGATTACTGGTGTCAGGGCTATTCGGAACCTGGCTCGGGTTCTGATCTCGCATCTCTCAAGACTGCTGCACGCCTTGATGGCGATGAATATATCATCAATGGCTCCAAGATCTGGACCACCCATGCGCATCACGCCAACTGGATCTTCGCGCTTGTGCGCACCGATACGACCGTCAAGAAACAGGCTGGCATCACCTTTCTGCTGATACCGATGGATCAGGAAGGCGTTGAAGTCACGCCGATCCATTCGATGTCGGGCGACCATGAAGTCAATCAGGTATTCTTCTCCGATGCCCGCACCTCGGTTGAAAACCGTATTGGTGAAGAGGGCGCGGGCTGGGCGATCGCCAAATTCCTGCTGGAGAACGAGCGCGGTGGATCATGCTATGCACCGCGCCTGCTCAAATCGATCGACAAGCTTGCCGAACTGGCCGAGACCCAGCCATCCGGCGTGAACGGCGCTATCGCGCATGATGCACGGTTCCGCGACAAGCTGGCACGCGTGCGGCTCGACGCAGAAGCGCTTGAATTCACGGAGCTGCGCATCCTGGCAGAGCTCGCAAAGGGTCGCAGGCCCGGCCCGCAGACATCGCTCGTCAAACTTCTTGGTTCGAATATCGGGCAGCAAATCGACGCGCTTCGTCTCGAGCTGCTTGGTCCTGACGCTCTGCAACTGCCTCTGGAGCGCCCGCTTTATGGCAATGAGGCGCCGGAACCGGTTGGCAGTGAACTGGCTCAGACCGCAATGGGCAAATACCTCAACAACCGCGCGGCCACCATCTTCGGCGGCTCCGACGAGGTGCAGAAAAATATCATCGCCAAGACCGTGCTCGGTCTCTGACCACTCTCAAGAAAGACAAACCACATGGATGTTTCAAAGCTGATGTTTCGCGAGGGTCTGATGGATGGCGAACGCATCTTGGTTACCGGAGGCGGCACGGGACTTGGCAAGGAGATGTCGGAGGCATTTCTGAAGCTCGGCGCGACCGTTTACATTTGCGGACGGCGGCAGAACAAGCTGGATGATTGCGTCGCAGAGCTGACTGGTAAGCATGGCGGCAAAATGGCTGGTTTTGCCTGCGACATCCGCGATCCCGATGCGATCCATACAATGGTCGACAAGATATGGGCGGATGGCGGCGCGCTGACCGGCGTGGTCAATAACGCTGCGGGCAATTTCATCAGCCGAACCGAGGACCTTTCAGTCAACGCTTTCAACGCGATATCCGACATCGTTTTCAGAGGTACATTCTACGTGACTCTCGACATCGGCAAACGGCTGATCGCTGAAAAGAAAAAGGCCAGTTTCCTTTCGATCCTTACGACCTGGGTCTGGTCTGGCAGCGCTTTCGTGGTGCCGAGCGCCATGTCGAAAACCGCAATCCACGCGATGACGCAGAGCCTTGCGACCGAATGGGGCCGCTATGGGCTGCGCTTCAACGCGATCAACCCAGGCCTCTTCCCTACTAAGGGGATGAGCGCGCGGCTGCATCCGAGCGGCGCGGGCGGCAATTCTGGCAACAACCTCAACCCGATGGGCCGCGCTGGCGAAATGCACGAGCTCGCCAATCTTGCGGTGTTCTTGATGGGACCGGGCGCAGAATATGTGAACGGACAGACGCTGGCGATTGATGGCGCGGGTTATCAGGCAAATGGCGGAACGTTCTATCCCATGCTGGAGGGACTCGGCGATGCCGAATGGGAGCAGATGCGCGCGATGATCAAGGGCACAAATGCGAAGGACAAGGCAGACCGGGCGACAGGTTAAGTGGCAGCCTCATCCGCCAGTCTTTGCGCGGTTTTGTAGTCCGGTTTCCCATTGTTGAGTCGCAGAGATTGATCCGTAAACACAAAAAGGCGCGGAATCTTGTATCCCGCCAGACCCTCGCGTGCACATGCATCGAGTGCATCCTTTAGCCCATCAGACGAGCCTTCCGGCTCAACCACCGCGACGACCTTCCGGCCAAAGCGCGGATCGGGCAGGCTGACCACGCGCACATCGTGCACGCCGGGATGGCCTTGCAACACCGCTTCGACCTCTTCGGGAAAGACTTTCTCGCCGCCGGTGTTGATGCACATATTGTCGCGGCCGATGAACTCGAGTGAACCATCATCGGCCCAGCGCGCACGGTCTCCAGTCATCAGCCAGCGCTTTCCGTCAATCTCAGGAAAAGTCGCCAGGTTCTTCTCGGTCTCACCCAGATAGCCAAGCGGCAGCGGCCCTGTACGGGCAACAATCCCGACCCCGCCTGTGCCGGGGGGTATCTCCTTTAGCTTCTCGTCAAACAGCTTTGTTTCGCGGCCCGGCAAGGCCGAGAATTTGCCGCCCCCCGTGGATCCCATCGCGGTCGTGATCACTACCGCCGTGCCCGAGCTTTCACTAGACCCCAGCGCGTCGATGACGATCAATGAGGGATGATGGCTGATCAGACGCTGCTTGTTCGACTCAGAGAAAATCGCACCCGAGCTGGTGATGGTCCGCAGGCTGGCGAGCACTTCAGCTCCATCGCCGCGCGCGTCGAGCCGGTCTGCCATGGGCAGGGCAAAGGCATCCCCCACCACAAAAATGCCCTTTGCGCCGATCCTTTTCACTTCATCGAGAGCGATATCGGCGTCGAACCTGTCATTGGGCAGCAGGGCGAGCGTTCCGCCTTTCAGCAGGTGGATGACCGCCGTGAACTGCCCTGCCCCGTGCATTAGCGGGCTGAGCAGCAACATCGGAGAGGATGAGAGCGGATGATCGGGCCCGATCTTGGCCGCTTCCTCTACCTGCGCCTCTAATGACGTCGCGACAAAGGGCGGTTCCCCAATGCCGCGCTGCCAGGCCGATATGCTGAATGCCTGCCACGCTTCAACCATTGGCCACATTACGGCTTTGGGCATTCCGGTGGTCCCGCCGGTCGCGGTAAAAAACAGCGCACCCGGATCGTCATGAATGGTGAAACCGTCAGGCAGATCGTGCGCGCGCATTGCTTGCCATTGGTCGGAAGCCACATCGATCGTCATCGTGCCTTTGGGCATGGATTCGTCAGCTATCTGTGCAAAGTCGCTCTCGGTAAAAAGCGCGCGAAGACCAAAGCGCGTGAAGATGTCCGCCAGCTCGCGCTCTTTGTAATGATAATTTACGTTCACCGGTATAACGCCTGCCTTGATGCAGCCGAAATAGGCGAGGATGTAGTCCGGGTTGTTGCGCAGCATCTGCCCGGCGACATCACCGGCTTTCAGTCCAAGATCGCACAAGGCGGCAGCGATGCGATCTGTTTGCTCATCCAGTTCCGCCCACGATACGATCCTGCTGCCGTGGATCAAAGCGGGCCGATCATTTTCGATAGAGCCAGCAAGCGCTTTCAGAGCCGCTCCGAAATTTTCGCCTTGCCATACCATCGCCTGATTCTCCCTACAGTGTGCAACGGCCTTATCAGGAGGCCGCACCGATTCCCCTGCGTAAAATGTGAGGGGACTCTGCGGCGAATTGATATAGGCTTGTCAGTCGTGGGGTCGAAATGAGGGAGAGAGCTTTCGATGGCCGCCAATGTAATCGAGCTGCGCACACCGCAGGGACGCGAGCATCTGGACCAGCTTCTGGAACAGGTGACCATTACCTGTCTTGAGGATATTCACGATGCCGCCGAAGGAATGGCGCGGATTGCACAAGAACGCGGCATGCAGATCGCAATGTGCGACGATATCTCTTCGAAAGAACCGATGGTCGATGCTGATGGCACGATCCTGAACGCGGACATATTCCGCTGGCTCGACGATGGCGCGCGCTGGTGGGAGGATCATCGTCTGGCCCTGCACTCCCCGCTGCCGCGCGCATGCCGTTATGAAAGCGAACCGTTTTGGGTAAACCAGCACGGATTCAACACGCGCTGGCGCAATTCCTATCTCGAGGAAATCGACCTGAGCGATTTTGAAAAGCGTTCGCTGTGCAAGGCGGCGATTGTGATTCCTGTGCACCTGCCATTTGGTCAGATTTCCGCGAACAGCTTTATCGCGATGGATCGAGAGAAAGAGAACCTTAGCGAAGAATTCGCGATGTATGGCTCGCTTTTCTCACAGCTCACACGCCGCTTTGTGGCAGGATATGTTCAGGCGCACCGCACCAAGCGGCGCATTCCATCGGACTGCGTGCTGTCCAAGCGTGAAGTGGAATGTCTGCGCTGGGCGGCGATTGGCAAGACCGACAAAGAGATCAGCATGATCCTTGAGCGGTCGCATGCAACGATACGCTATCACATACACCGCGCAGGTGAGAAGCTCGACAGCGTGAACCGCGCGCAGACAATATTCAAGGCGGGCCAGCTGGGATATCTCGGCGCCAGCTCATAGTGCTTGGTAGCAGGCTCAGGCCCCGGGTCTCATAAGTCTGGCCTGGCGTGGGCAGTGGCTTGTCGCATTGATCAACCGAGGCGTCTTAGCGGCTCCGATCCGTCCCAGCACTCGCCCGCTTGCTTGATCAAGGCGAACAGCCCTGGCCCGCCTTCGCCTTGCTGCAATATCTCGACCAGACCGCCTGGACCTGATCCCGGATCGACATAGATCACCCGGCTGTCGCCCAAAGCGCCTTCGATCACAATCTCGGCCCCTTTGTCTTCGCAAACACGGTAGGCCTCCTCGATATCGCTAACCAAAATGCAGACATGATGCAGACCATCACCCACTTCGGCATATTCACCGGAATAGATTGATGGATGATCATCGCGGGGGCGGATCAGCTCGATCTGAATGTCACCCCAATAGGCTAGCGCTAGATCGAATGCTGCATTGGTGGATGTGCCTTTGTATTTCATGCCTTCCAGATGAATTCCCTCCATCAGAAAGAATGGTCCCACACCCATCACCTGCGTCCAGTGTTTGACCGCTGCATCAAAGTCCTGCGGCACGAATGCGAGCTGCATAATATCGCCCAGCTGCGCGAACGCGTTTATTTGAGCCATGATCCTCTCCAATCCGATAGTGTGACCTTGGCCCGAACTTGTGTGATATTCGTTGCCGCGAACACTGCACAAAGTGCGAGGAAAGGGATCGGGAGAGAAGCTCCATGAACGAGATCAAGCAATTCAGCGCAGAAGACCGATGCCCCGGCATCAGCTATACCGATATGCTGAACGGAGATACGCGCACACCGCCCGATTATCTGTTCGAGGAAACTGTGGCGGACATGCCGGATGATCCCCTTCCGGTGGAGCCTTACATTTCCGAAGAGTTCGCCCGGCTCGAGCGTGAAAAGATGTGGCCCAATGTCTGGCTTTTTGCGGCCCGCGAAGATGAAATGCCGGATGCCGGCGACAGCGTATTATTCGACATCGCCGGAAAGAGCTTTCTGCTCGTCCGCCAAAATGACGGCGGCGTTAGGGCGTTCTACAATGCCTGCCTTCATCGCGGACGCAAACTGCGGACTGAAAACGGAAACTCGATCCAGCTGCGCTGCCCGTTTCATGGCTTCACCTGGCGCAATGATGGAACCTTGAAAGAAATCCCGTCCGAATGGGACTTCAAACATCTCAAGGAAAAGAAGATGTGCCTGCCCGAAGCCCGCGTGGAGCTGTGGCAAGGGTTTATCATGATAACCGAAAATCACGATCTGCCCGACTTCAAGACCTGGCTCGGCCCCGCAGCATCGCATTACGAACGCTACGATTTCGAAAATCGCTACACCGGCATGTGGGTGCAGAAGAAAATTCCAGCCAATTGGAAGGCAACTGCGGAGGCATTTATGGAGGCCTGGCATTCGATCACCACGCACCCGCAGCTGCTGCCTTTCCTTGGCGATGCCAACACGCGCTATGATCATATCGGTGATCATTTCAACCGCGCGATCACACCGTCAGGCGTGCTCAGCCCGCATATGAAAGGCAAAAACTCCGACTATGTTCTGGAGAAGATGAACGAGTTTTCAGGCGGGGCTGATGCAGACACAAACCGCCGCTTCGCTGCCGGCGAAACCACAGACGACGCATATGATCCAGCCGATCCGCTTGGCGCGCGCAAGATCCTTGCCGAAGCGGGCAGACAGGGCTTTACCGAGCAATATGGCCATGACTACTCAGACGCCTCGGACAGCGAAATCCTTGACAATTTCACCTACAATATCTTCCCCAATTTTGCGCCGTGGATCGGGTATTTGCCGACCCTGACCTATCGCTGGCTACCTGGCGACACGCCCGATTGGTGCATCATGGAAATCCGCCTGCTGTTCCCCACGGCAAAAGGAGAAAAGCGCCCTAAAGCGGTGGAGATGACGTATATCCCCGATGATGAGCCGTTCGCATGGGCGGCGGACATCATGGGCCCGCAGCTTGCCAACGTCTTCGATCAGGACATGTCGAACCTGCCGCATGTACAGACAGGCATGAAGAGCATGAAGGAAGGCATTATGGAACTGGGCCATTATCAGGACAGCCGCGTGCGCCATTTCCAGACCACGCTGAAAAAATACATCGACGGCGAGCTGCCTGCGATTAAGTAGGCGCTGTCATGAGCTTATCGATTGATCTTTCGGGGCGCACCGCGCTCATCACCGGCGCGTCGTCCGGTCTCGGCGCGCGCTTTGGCCGCATCCTTGCTGCCAATGGCGCGCAAGTTGCACTGGGAGCGCGGCGAAAGGACCGGCTGGAGGCGCTCGCAAATGAAATTGGCGCGAATGCTGCCGCGATTGCGATGGATGTGGCGCACGAGGCGGATATCATCGCCGGATATGACGCAGCCGAAGCGGCGCTGGGGATGGTC
>CALLQC010000121.1 GCA_938015255.1 uncultured Erythrobacter sp. | reverse complement strand
GAGAAATCGGACGGTTGAGCAATCTGGACACCGCGCCATCGGTCGTTTTGACGGTGTTCTTGAGGATGTCACGCCCGGAATTTGAAAGACGCAGCAGCTCTTCTCTCGGTGAATCCAACCGGAACTTCTCAATGGGAACCGGGCGTGCCGTATGATCGGGGCCTACCAAATCTCCACCCGCGAAAGCCTGAATATCGGGCATTGCAGAAATGTCTGCTATCGAATGGACAGTGCAGCCGTGATGCGGTGCAAGCCTTGCAAGCTCTCGCTCCAAAACAGGTGACGGGGCCAATCCTTCCGGTGTGACAATTATAACCTCATCAGACAGCTGCGCAATCCCTGACCTAAGCAGTCCATATGCAGCACGCGCGCCGGCCGGAACTCCGGCCACAAGCGTATTCGCGGCTGACTGGCTCTGGAACAACAGGGCAATTTTCGCCATAGAGAACGTTCATCATTGAAGGGGTAGGGACAGCCGACGGAAGCCTTGCCACGATTTCCGTGCCAATTCATATCCGGGACTCGATTGTGGGCAAAGCCGAACCTGAAATTGAGCCAGAGCCCGTGATACCCCAATCGACGGCCGCGCGCCCCGCAGAATTGGAAGACTGGCTCAATTCCAGATTGTACCATCCCGCGTCGCGTAGTCTTGCCCTTCGACTGAAACGCACCTGGGTTACACCCAATATGGTATCGGTCTGTGGTGCGATGGCAATAATCGGCGCAGCTGCTCTCTACAGTTTCGAACAGAGCGCAGTTTGTGCTGCTGCGGGCCTTTTATTGCATATGTTTTGGCACGTTCTTGATGGGGCTGACGGTGATCTCGCACGCTTAACAGGCCAATCAGGCGCCTTGGGTGAGGTGGTGGATGGATTGTGCGATTATGCGGCACACCTGTTCATGTACGTTCTTTTGGCATGGGTATTGGCGGATCAAATCGGACCGCTTGGATGGCTTGTCGTAATCGCAGCAGGTGTGGCGAGAGCGGTTCAGACGACCTTTTTCGAAACGCTGCGTCGTCGCTATCTCTGGTGGACGAGAGCAGTACCGTGGCTTGGAGCCGGGGAGCAAGAACCGCTGCCAAAAGGATGGCGAGCATTTGGCCAGGTTTACCTGAGCGCTGGCGCTCTGATTGCGGGCGATGCAGGCACGGTGGAAACAAAACTCAATTCAATGGCCGAGCCTGACCGGAGAAAATTCGTTTCACGAATTGAGCGCCAGCTGCTCCCGGTTTTGCGCCGCAGTATGGTCTTGTCCTCAAATTATCGAACGCTTGCGATCGGTTTTTCGATGATCGCGGGTAGCCCGATCTATTTTGTCGTCTTTGAGTTGGTCGCGCTCAACATTGTACTGGCGGTATTGCTGATCCAATCGCGCAAAGCTACGTCTGCGCTAGCAGCCTAGCTGGCGAGCAATTCGCGGTAGATGGCGATATTCTTCTTCGCGAAATCTTCCCAACTCAGCTCGGTTGCCCGGGCAAGTCCGGCTTCACGCATCGCCCGCGCTTTTTCCTTGTCATACCAGATTAGCCGCAGCGCGGCGGCTATGTTCGCAATATTGAACGGATCGACAAGCAGCGCCGCGCCGCCTGAAACTTCCGGCATCGCGCTTTGGTTGCTGGTGATTACCGGGCATCCGCATGCCATCGCCTCTGCAACCGGGTTTCCAAAACCTTCGCACAGTGATGGATGCAGCAAGGCGGATGCGTGCGAATACAATTGAATAAGTTCATCTTCGGATCGCGCGGAAGCGAAATGCACGCGGCCGGAAATCTGCAGCTTTGCCGCCAACCTTCTCAGGGGATCAGCGCGCTGGCCCCGACGCTGGACGAAGATGAGCTTCGCTCCGGCATCATTCGGTAAAGCCTCAGCAAAGGCCTCAAGAGCTCTATGATGGTTCTTGTACGGTGCGAATTGTCCGACCACGAGCGCATATTTTTGGTGATCGACCACGCCGAATCTTTGCAGGATTTTTGGGTCTCTTTTCGCGGGTCGGAACCGCTTTGCAACGCCAGACTGAGTGAGACGCAGGCGGTCGTGCGCGCCGGGCGAAAATTTCAGGATGTCATCCAATGTCGACTGACTGACGGATGCAAGCCTGTCAGAGTTTGCGATGGCGCGGCGAATTCCGTGCGCGAAGAACGCCTGCTTGATTTTGCCAGGCCAGGTGATGTCGCACAGTGCCGGGTTTGTAAGCCACATGATATCGTGAATTGTCGTGACCGTCCGCATTTTCAGACCGGCAGGAAGAGTGTTGGAAGGCGAATGAAACACACCTGCTCCGCGCAATGATGTGATCCGAGGCAACAGCCACATCGATGCAGGGCTGTTCGGGCCTACGCGAACTTTCTGTTCAATTATGTTTGGCCCGTTTGCCAGCGGACCGGAGAAGTCAGGGTTCTTGAGCAGGACAAACAGTATATCCGGAGCCAATCGGGGGGCATGATCGATCAGGCCCTTTACCAGCTCTGCAATGCCGCTGGGCCTTGTGCCGAGATAGCGGCAATCGATGCAAACGGTTTGTGTCACTTCCTGCCTATAGAAAATCCGCAGGCTAAGTCGAAATCTGGTTTTTCAGGCAAAGATATCAGCGCAGCGTACTTTTAGGATCGTTATCGCGCGCAAACGTCTCGTGCCATATTGCTTCGGAAAGAGAACGAATGGCGATGGACCGAATTGCTAATGACTTGAAGATCATTCCCGACTAGCGCAGGTAAAAGTACGGACTTCTTTTCGGATCCTTGCCCACCTGCCATGGATCCAACCGCGCTTTTGGAAGGCTATCATGAGCCCAATCAGGGTTGCAATTGTAGGAGTAGGCAACTGTGCGAGCTCGCTCGTTCAGGGGATTGCGCTTTACAGGCAATCACCTTCGCCGGATGGTCTCATCAAGGAAGTCGTCTCTGGATACTCCGTCGGCGATATCCAGATTGTGCTCGGCATTGACGTAGACGCCCGGAAAGTCGGCTGCGATGTGGCCGAAGCGATATTTGCCAAACCAAACAACACCCGGAAGTTTTTCGACCAGCTTGATCCGCTGGGCGCACCGGTGATCATGGGGCGCGTGCTGGACGGTGTTGCTGAGCATATGCGCACGAAAGACGGGACGGGTTTCGTCGTAAGTGACTGCCCGGAATCTGCGAAAGCCGAAATAGTAGCGCAACTGCGAGAAGCGAACGTCGACGTGCTGGTGAACTTCCTCCCAGTGGGATCCCAGCGCGCGAGCGAGTTTTACATGGAATGCGCACTAGAGGCACAAGTGGCTGTGGTGAATTCCATACCGGTTTTCATTGCGAGCGATACCGAATGGGAAGCTAGATTTCGGCGGCGCGGTCTCCCGATAATTGGCGACGATATCAAGGCGCAAATCGGTGCGACAATAGTCCACCGGATGCTGAGCCAGCTTTTTGGCGCGCGCGGGGTTGGCGTGGACCATACCTATCAATTGAACACTGGCGGCAATACCGATTTCATGAACATGCTCGATCAAAGCCGCCTTGGCTCCAAGAAGGAGTCAAAAACTCAGGCGGTGCAAGCGGCTTTGGAAAATCGCCTTGCTGATCAGGATATTGTGATTGGCCCATCGGAATTTGTGCCATGGCAGAAAGACAACAAGGTTTGTTTCTTGCGGATGGAGGGCAAACAATTCGGCGGAGTGCCGATGCATCTGGAGATGCGCCTTTCAGTCGAGGACAGTCCGAACGCTGCGGCCTGTGTTGTTGACGCCATTCGGTTTTGCAAGGGCGCGCTCGACAGGGGGGAGGCCGGAGCCCTGGCTGCACCGTCAGCGTTTTATTGCAAGCATCCGCCGGTCCAGATGCCTGAGGAGCAGGCACTTAAACTGCTCGATCAATTTAGTGATGAATACTCCTGTGCGGCCGAATAGGCGCGTGACAAACCATTTGCCGGCGCAATTGCATGGCTGACCAAGTCCCAGAGAGTGTGAGCGAGGCAGTCATCATCGCCGCCGGTTTCGGTTCGCGTATTTCGGAGCGCTTTTCCTCAAAGCCTCTCGCAACAATCCGCGGCGTCCCCTTGATCGAAATCGCGATTGGTCAGGCTGCCAGCGCCGGGATCGAAAAGGTTTTCGTTGTCACAGGACATGAAGCCCAAAGGGTTGAGGACGCGCTCGCCGCCATTGGTAGTCGGCATTCGGTTCAGGTCGTTCCTGTTCGGCTCGATACGTGGGACAAACCCAACGGCTGGTCGGTTATTGCCGGGGCCGAAAGGGTCAGGGGCGATTTTCTCCTGATGATGGCCGATCATGTCTTTGGTGACGGCATTCTGGATAGGCTAGCGCGGCAGAGCTTCGACGGCGTGGACGTAATCCTGGCAGCCGATCGACCGGATAATCCGCTTGTCGATCCTGAGGATGCGACCTGGTTAGAGCGACGGCACGACGGAAAGATTGCGAACATCGGGAAAGGGTTGAAGTCCTACGATGCGGTCGATTGCGGTGCTTTTCTTGCTAATCACAAACTTCCTGCCGCAATACGCCGTGCCATTGTTCAAGGCCTGCCAGGCTCATTGTCTGACGGGATGCGGGTTCTCGCCGATGAAGGGCGCGCGCAAACCATGGATATCTGCGGCCAATGGTGGCTCGACGTTGACGATCTGCGCGCCCACGATTTGGCGGAACAGCAAACATCCCAGTATATCGCATGGTTAAACGCCAGCGCTGGGACCGCGCAGGATATTGAGGCAGTTGATGGTTGAGGGGGCCGATCCAATTCTGCTCGACGTAACACGTCTCATCTCGCTTAAGTGGACTGGCAGACAACCAACCGGGATCGACAGGGTATGTCTGGCCTATCTCGATCACTTCCGCGAGCGAC
>CALLQC010000120.1 GCA_938015255.1 uncultured Erythrobacter sp. | reverse complement strand
CAAGACATAGCGGGTTTGCTTTGTGGAGAAGGGTGCGGATAAACGGAGGAGTTTGTCCAGTGGAGCGAATGCCCGTGCCGAAATGACACTGCACGGGAACGGTGTGATCCGCTCCAACCGATCTCCGATCACCTCACACTTTTCGAGCTGCAGCGCCTCGACGCATGCTTTCAGAAACTCAACCCTTCGCCCTCGTGATTCGACCAGCCTGACCTTCGTCATCGGCTTCAGGATCGCAATCACCAGCCCCGGGAAACCGGCACCCGTACCCAGGTCAAGCCACGGTTCAGGGATAGATGATGAAAATGTTTCACGTGGAACATGATCAATCAATTGGGCGCTATCGGCGAAGTGGCGCTGCCAGATCTGATCTTCTGATGGCTTGCTGATCAGGTTCTGCTTTCGGTTTTCCGCCTTCAGTAACTCGGCAAAGGTTTCAAGCCGTTGAGTGGCCTGTGTGTCTGCAAAGCATGCGATGTACTCACGCGCCTGCGACTCTGTTTCAATCAGCGGACGAATTGTCATGCGGCTGACTGCTGGCTCTCGAGCTCGCGTCTCGCGTGCACAAGCAACGCCGACAGCGCGGCGGGTGTGACCCCCGGAACCCGCCCCGCAGCTGCAAGAGTGCTAGGCGCTGCTTTCGACAATCGCTCGACCATTTCGTTGGAAAGGCCGGGAACGCTCGAATATGGAAATTCGGCTGATAGAGGCAGCTTCTCACTCGCCCGCAAATCGCGCAGTTCTGCGTCCTGACGCGCAAGATAGGGCGCATAGGCCGCATCCTCAGTGATCTCTTCGATCAGTGCAGGATCAAGGCACGTCAGATCACCCACCCAGGGTGCCAGCGAACTGAGCTCCACACCATCGTGGCGCAGCCATTCTGAAAGAGACTTGTCTCCGCCATCGCGCTTCACAGGAAGACCGGCATCATTCAGGGCCCTGGCGTTGACGTTGAGGTCCAAGCTTTTCTCAGTCTCAGTCTTTTGTTGGTGCCTGTTGGTGAACCATGTCGCACGTTTTTCACCAACACAGCCTGCCATCATTCCAAGCTCTGTCAGACGGGTTGAAGCATTGTTGACACGCAGGCGAAGGCGGTATTCTGCACGGGCGGTAAGCATCCGGTAAGGCTCGCTCACCCCTTGCAGTGTCAGGTCGTCAACCATCACAGCGATGTAGGAATTCGCGCGGTCCAACTCAGGAGCAGGCTTTCCTAGCTCTGCTGCGGCAGCTTCAAGCCCTGCGACAAGACCCTGAGCAGCAGCTTCCTCGTAACCGGTCGTTCCGTTGATTTGTCCGGCGCAGTACAGTCCGGGGATCGCTCTAACCTGCAGATCTGGTGTCAGCGAACGCGGATCGATATGATCATACTCAACCGCATAACCAGGCACGACCATCTCGACGCGCGAAAGGCCAGGCATTGCTCTGAGCATATCGTGTTGAACATCGACAGGCAGCGACGTGCTGATACCGTTTGGATAGACGAGATGCGTGTTTAGGCCTTCAGGTTCCAAAAAGACCTGATGGCCATCACGATCACCAAATCTGTGAATCTTGTCCTCGATTGAAGGGCAATAACGCGGACCTGCCGCATCAATCGCTCCGGAGAACAAAGGTGATCGATGAAGGTTAGCGCGAATTGCATCGTGCGACGCCTCGGTCGTGCGCGTGATCGCGCAGAAAATCTGTGGGTTGGGGCGCTGCGGCGTAAGCGGTGACATGGTCCAACCATCGTCATCCGAATGCTGTTCAGACAATACTGCCCAATCAATAGTGCGACCATCCAGACGCGGAGGTGTTCCCGTCTTCAACCGTGCCATTGGCAATTCAGCACCGCGAAGCTGCTCAGCCAGTCTCTTTGCTGCGTTCTCACCAATGCGGCCGCCCTCGAAGCGTTCCTCGCCGCGAAACAGCACGCCACCCAAGAACGTCCCGGTGCACAGAATAACACGAGGCGCGCTCAGTACGGTGCCATCAGCCAGCTCCAGACCTTTCACCCGGCTATCGCTGAGGACAAGCGCGGCTGCCTCACCCTGAATGAGGGTCAAATTCGCCTGGTTCTTCACCAGTCGTTGAACTGCGGCTTTGAAGAGGACACGATCGGCCTGGACCCTTGGCCCCCAGACAGCGCTGCCCTTTGACTTGTTCAACATCCGGTAATGGATCGCCCCAGCGTCAGCCGCACGGCCGATCACACCGTCAAGGGCATCAACTTCACGGACCAAATGGCCCTTCCCCAGGCCGCCGATTGCCGGATTGCAGCTCATCGCGCCAACGGCGTCCAAATCGAAACTGACAAGGCCTGCGCGCGCACCCACACGAGCCGCAGCGCATGCAGCTTCAACACCGGCGTGACCGCCGCCGATAATCAGGACATCAAATTCGTGCACAGCGACGCAAATAGGGGCTGCAGGGTCCTTCGTCAAAACCTGTTTGAGCCGGGCCAAGCCATGTTTCACGTGAAACAATCAGCTTCCCACCGGGCGCTCACTTGCCGATGCAAAATCGCCCGAACAAGGTATCGAGCATGTCCTCGGTCGTGGCTCTGCCGATCAACCGGTCGAACGCGATCCTTGCCCGCCGAAGCTCTTCGCCCACCAACAGATGATCCCGTTGACCCAAGGCCAAACGAAGAGCGTTCTCCGCATCCGATAACAGATCATGCTGCCGTTGATTTAGCGCGCCCTCGCCCGGTTTTGGGAATGTATGGCGGGCATGCTCCGCCAGTTTCACCTTCAGCTCAGCAACACCCTCGCCAGATTTTCCCGACAAGGTGATTGCGCCTGCACTTTTTGAGGCCCCGTTCGGCAAATCGCTTTTCGGCTCGATTTCCCAAGCCTCAGTAGGCCCTTCACCCTCTTCACCGAGCCAAAGCACGCAATCCGCCTGCGAAAGCTGCTCCCTGGCGCGGTCAATACCAATCGTTTCAATCGCGTCGTCAGCCGCTTCACGCAGGCCAGCGGTGTCCACAAAAACAAATGGAACACCTTCAATGGCAACAGCGCGTTCGATTACATCACGCGTGGTTCCGGCAATTGGCGATGTAATCGCAGCCTCGCTTTCAACGAGCGTATTGAACAGGGTGGATTTGCCGGAATTTGGCGGACCCGCGAGCACAACACGATAGCCCTCGCCTAGCTTTTCAGATCGCGGGCGATCAAGCCAGTCGCGCAATTCCTTGGAAAGTTCGCTAATGTTCCACGTGAAACCTTCAGGCAATTCATCAACGTCTTCCTCGTCTGAAAAATCGAGAGCTGCTTCGACCTGCGCTGAGAGTTTTAGCAAATCGGCTCGCCATCGCTCGACCTGCTGCGACAGGGCTCCTCCAGCGTTTGCCATGGCGGCCGCGCGCTGAAGCTCTGTTTCTGCGGATAGAAGATCCGCCAACCCTTCCGATTCTGCGAGATCAATTCTGCCATTCGCGAATGCACGCCGTGTGAACTCACCGGCATCAGCGGGGCGCAGGCCGTCCAGCGCTCCGAGAGCCTTTTGAACGGCCGCAAGAACCGCTCTACCCCCATGACAGTGGAATTCAGCCAGATCTTCGCCAGTGGCATTCTCTGGGCCGGGAAACCACAGGACCAGTGCCTGATCGAGAGCAACTCCATCCGCATCCCTCAGCGTCGCGAGGCTCGCCCGGCGCGCGGCAATGTTGCGTCCCGCAAGCTGCCGCACAGCATCGCCTGCGAGGGGGCCAGTCACACGGATAACCCCAATGGCCGCCGGCGGCGCTCCAGAGGAAACCGCAAAAATCGTATCGGTCATCGGTCGAAATGTCTCGGAAAGATCAGTCGCCAGACGGTTTTTTCGACGAGGATGAAGCGGCCCCGCCCCGCAGGCCACCCTCTACAAAGTTCTGAAACATCTTCAGCCCCATCTGGCCCATTGGTGCGAGTGCCTGGGCATATTGCTGCAATTGATCCGGACTGCTCACTCCTTGCATCGCCTTGGTGATGTTCTGGACATACATGCTGTTTGCCTCGCTCACATCAGGAAGACCCAGAAAGCTACGTGCCTCTTCGGGCGTACAGTCGACCTCAACATTGATCTTCACAGCGTCTCTCCAGGAATGCGCGGAACCACCTCGCCCGAACGGCAATTTCAGCGTTTACCGCCATAAACCCGTCGGACGAAGATTGTAAACGGCGGACAGGTGATGGTGCCGCGAGATGCCGCAGGGCCCGAAAGCAAAAACCTAATTCAGAACCGCAAAATTTATGATGATCTTGCGTGTCTGTGCATCAAGCCCCTTTGGCAGATCAGCGTCCAGCAGCTCGCGGCGCTTCTCGACACTCTCAGCGAGCAGAATTCGCCTCATCGCCCAATCCGGACAAGCTCGCTTCGACACGGTCATCCGATCAAGCATCGATATCCCCGTATGCCGCGGATCATGCTCGATCTTTACCATTAGCGAGACCAGCTCGCCTTCCTCACCCTCAAGAAGCTGAAGAAAATTACGGCCGTTATAAAGGAGCAGACCGGTAATCCCGTTTGCAGGATTATTTCGTGCGCTGCTTTCGAGGATCGCGTTAACCTCGTCACGCGAAAGGCTGGGCGCTGTGCTGATATAGAGATACTGACTGTACATCGCTCACGGCCCCTACGCCCAATAGGCAGATTTGCCAAATGTCCGGACAGCGAAATGAGCCGCCGTCCGGACCAAACCCTCATCTATTTCTACTGATTCATCGTATCGAAGAAATCTTCGTTGGTTTTGGAGTCCTTCATCTTGTCTAACAGGAACTCCATCGCATCGATCGTACCCATCTGCATGAGAATGCGGCGCAGCACCCACATCTTCGAAAGTTTGTCCTTCTCGACCAGCAACTCTTCCTTGCGGGTGCCGGACTTACCGACATCGAGCGCCGGGAAGATACGCTTGTCCGCAACTTTGCGATCAAGCACGATTTCCGAGTTGCCTGTGCCCTTGAACTCCTCAAAGATCACCTCATCCATGCGGCTGCCGGTGTCGATCAGCGCGGTCGCGATGATGGAAAGCGAGCCGCCTTCCTCAATGTTTCGCGCTGCGCCAAAGAAACGCTTCGGGCGCTGGAGAGCGTTGGCATCGACACCGCCCGTCAGAACCTTGCCAGAACTGGGTACCACGGTGTTGTAAGCACGGCCCAGACGGGTGATCGAGTCGAGCAGGATCACAACGTCCTTCTTGTGTTCAACCAGGCGTTTCGCCTTTTCGATAACCATTTCAGCAACTTGCACGTGACGATTGGCTGGCTCGTCAAAAGTTGAACTGATCACCTCACCCTTCACGCTGCGCTGCATGTCAGTGACTTCTTCCGGGCGTTCGTCAACCAAAAGAACCAACAGAAAAACCTCTGGGTGGTTGTCAGTAATCGCCTTCGCAATGTTTTGCAGAAGCACCGTCTTACCGGTGCGTGGCGGCGCGACGATAAGCGCACGCTGCCCTTTACCTTGCGGCGAAATGATGTCGATCACACGCGCCGACTTGTCCTTCACCGTCGGATCCAGCGTGTCGAGCGACAGCTTCTGGTCCGGATAAAGCGGCGTCAGGTTATCGAAATTGGTCCGCATGCGAACCTGCGCAGGGTCTTCGAAGTTTACCGTGGTAAGACTGGTTAGCGCGAAGTAGCGCTCGCCTTCCCTGGGTGCGCGGATTTCACCTTCTACAGTGTCGCCGGTGCGCAGTCCCCATTTGCGGATCTGATTGGGTGAAACATAGATATCGTCGGGACCGGCAAGATAGTTTGCCTCTGGAGAACGGAGAAAGCCGAAACCATCCTGAAGCACCTCAATGGTGCCGATCCCCATGATTTTCTCTTCGTAATCTTCGTCCTCTGCGAGCTCGCGAAGAATGCTGAACAGCAGATCCTGACGGCGCATGGTCGATGCGCCCTCAACGCCAAGCTCTTCCGCCATCTGGACGAGTTCGGCCGGGGTTTTTTGTTTTAAGTCTTTGAGATGCATTACTTTATATTCCAAATAAAATGGATTGGCCGGTTCGTCAGTACCTCTTTGGACGAGGCGCCTCTGTAAGGTCGAGGCTGGGCTTGGAGAAAGCAGACGTGGCCCGGCGAAAATGCCTGGCCATTACCGGATGAAGATCACAAAATACGGGTCATGCCGCGCGCGGTCAATCGGGAATTGAGCGTAAGCGCCTTCAAAACGGTTTCAAATAGACGAGCGCAATTATCAGCACGAGCAGCAGACCAGGCACTTCGCCAAACATTCTGCATTGTTTCTCGGTCAATGGCCGTTCGCCGCGCGCCATCTTCTTGGTCTTGCCGACGAGCCAACCGTGATATCCCGTCAGCACGAGAACCAGTGCCAGTTTGGCGTGAAACCATCCCGCGCTGAAGGCACCGATGGCATAAGCGATTGAAAGTCCCAGGACCCACACGACGATCAGGCTCGGCGTCAGGATAATCTTGCGCAATTTACCCATGCGCTCCACCCATTTTGCCTCGCCTTCGCTACCGGGCGCGTGATCCAGCATATAGATGCACTGCCGCGGCAACATGAACAGCCCCGCCAGCCAGAAAACCATGAAGGTTACATGGCCGATTTTCAGCCAAGGATAAATTGAAAGAAGGAAATCCTGCATTCTTCCGCCTTAGCCGCCGCGCAGCTCGGCAAGCAACTCCTCGACATGCTCAATCGGTGTGAACTGGCCGATTCCGTGGCCAAGATTGAAGACATGAGGCCGATCCTGAAACGCATCGATTATTGTGCGGACGCGTTTGCGCAGCTGTGGTCCACCGGCTTCGAGCAGCAGCGGATCGAAATTCCCCTGCACGGGCATCCCGTCAGGCAGGCTCTCATGCGCCCAAACCGGATCGAGAGTTTCATCCAGACCCACTGCATCAACACCCGTTTCGCGGGCATAGGCAGGCAGTTTGGCCCCTGCACCCTTTGGAAAGCCGATAACCGGGACGCCGGGATGGCTTTCCCTGATCGCCGCCGTGATCGTCGCGTTCGGTGCGATAACCCATTTCTCGAACTCATCGGGCGCAAGGCTGCCGGCCCAGCTATCGAACAACTGAATCGCTTCCGCGCCCGCATCGATCTGTCCGCGAAGATATTCTACCGAATATTCGATGATCGCATCACAGATCGCCTGCATACGCCCAGCGTCCTTGTAAGCCATCAGGCGTGCCGGTTCCTGGTTTTTGGAGCCCTCCCCCGCCACCATGTATGTCGCGACCGTCCAGGGCGATCCAGCGAAGCCCAGCATCGTTACCCTGTCAGAAATCAGCTTTCGGGTCTGGCGCACGGTTTCGTAAACCGGTTCAAACCGTTCTTTGGCTGGTTTGAAATCCGACAGGTCTGCATCACGCAGGGTGGGGCTCAGTTTTGGCCCCTCCCCTTTAAGGAATTCAAGACCCTGCCCCATTGCATGGGGAACGATCAGAATGTCGGAAAACAGGATAGCGCCATCAAAGCCAAATCGCCGGATCGGCTGGAATGTAATTTCCGCTGCCGCCTCACTGTCATACACAAGCTCGAGAAACCCGCCTTTTTCGGCTCTCAGTTCGCGATATTCCGGGAGGTAACGGCCTGCTTGCCGCATGAGCCAGACCGGAGCGGTCTCTTGCTTGGAACCTTTGAGTGTATCGAGAAGCGGTCCGGGCATGCGTGATCCTTACAAACAATAATAATATATATTTATAAAAGAGATGATGGAGTCTGTTGGCCCTGTGGATACCGGGAATTACCAATCTCTGCCTGATTTCTCCAGCAGTGAACACCCCCGGGTGTCAATGCGACTCTACAGTTTTGCTGAGTCAAATAAATTCTATCCCCACTCTCCCCAGCCTGTTTGAAACTCTGCCATCCTGTCCACAAGGCTTCTCATAGATAGGCTGGTTGCGGGGAGGAAATTGTGTCCCATGCTTGTCGACGGCCCTCTCCCGTGGTTTATGCCCCCATCTATACACAGGCCCAAGAGTACACCTGCATTCCGCCATGAACCGCATCAACCTCCACCTCGTATCAGACTCCACCGGCGAAACTCTGGAGATGATCGCAAAAGCGGCTCTGGCACAGTTCGACGATCCGGAAATCAGCCGCCATTTCTGGCCGATGGTGCGTTCTCGCCAGCATCTGGACCGAATTGTGCCCGATCTGGCCGAACATCCTGGTCTGGTTCTTTTTACGCTGGTCAATCCTGAAACGCGAGCCCGTTTGGAGGAGCATTGCAGGCATCTGGGTCTACCAGCTGTTCCTGTACTCGATCAGGTGACCGCCGCGCTTGAGGCGCATTTGGGTGAAGAGGCGAAAGGCCGTCCGGGGCGTCAGCACATTATGGACGCCGACTACTTCAAACGGGTCGATGCCATTCAATACACCATCGCGCACGATGACGGCGTCGGGCACGAGGACTGGGAAGAGGCTGACATTGTCCTTGCCGGGGTGTCGCGAAGTTCGAAAACGCCGACCAGCATCTATCTTGCCAACCGCGGTTATAAAGTCGCCAATATCCCGCTCGTGGTTGAGAGCCCTCCTCCCAAAGCGCTATTTGGACTGCGGCACCCACTTGTTGTGGGCCTGACCACAGCTCCTGAGAGGTTGGTGCAGATTCGCCGCAACCGCCTGCTATCGCTAAATGAAGGCACTGAAACCTCCTACGTCGATAACGACAAGGTGAAGTCCGAATTGCATTTTGCCCGGCGTATGTTCGCGGACAATGGCTGGCCTGTGATCGATGTGACGCGCCGATCCATCGAGGAAAGCGCTGCCGCAATCATCCGGCTTGCGCAGGAGCGGCAGCGCAAGGATCAGCAAGTGGATGGTGTGGCCAAACCGATATGAACACGCCGCAACTGATCCTCGCGTCGAAATCCGCTTCGCGCCGAGCCATGCTTGATGCAGCCGGTGTGCCCTTCTCGGCCATGCCCGCCGATCTGGATGAACGCGCGATAGAAGCACGGCTGACCGACGCTACACCGGCGGAAATTGCCGTAGCTCTGAGTGTTGCGAAAGCGGAGGTCGTGGCACGCGGCCAACCCGGCGCGCTGGTCCTTGGAAGTGACTCCTTGATTGTGGTGGATGGCAAACGCTTCGACAAACCCGCCTCGCGTGAGAATGCGGCTGAACATCTGCGTTTTTTCTCAGGCAAGACTATGGAGCTCCACAGCGCCGCGGCCTTGGTGCGAGGCGACACCTGCGAATGGTCCCACAGCGCGGTAGCCGCACTTAAGGTCCGCGATCTGTCCGGTCGTTTCATCGCAGACTATCTCGACAAAGAATGGCCTGAAGTCGGTTACACCGTAGGCGTTTTTCGTATCGAAGCGATGGGTGTACAGCTGTTCGAAAGTATCTCTGGTGATCAATTCACCGTCCTTGGCATGCCCCTGCTGCCTTTGCTGGGCGCGCTGCGCGACAACGGTGTTTTGCACGCATGACATCGCCGTTCGCTCATGTAATCGGTGATCCGATAAAGCAGTCTAAATCCCCATTGATCCACGGGTTTTGGCTAGAACGCCTCGGGATTGCGGGAAAGTACAAAGCGCGGCACGTGCCTGCCGATAGCCTGCCAGCATATATCCGGAAATATCGCGGTGATGGCAGCTGGATCGGTTGCAATGTTACCATGCCGCACAAACAAACGATCATAACCGAACTCGATCACCTCGATCCCGTCGCGGAAAAACTGGGTGCGGTGAACACTGTGGTGCGTCAGGAAAACGGGGCGCTTCACGGATTCAACACCGATGCCGAGGGGTTTCTCGAACCTCTTTTGCCAATCCTGAAGTCGGCGCATCTGTTTCGCATGGCCCGAATCATCGGGACCGGCGGCGCTGCCCGCGCGATAATCGCGGCGCTTGCTGCTTGCGGGTTCACATTGGTTGTCGCCGGTCGCAATCCGGAAAAGGCGCGCGCTTTGCTTGATGAACTGGTGCCCGGCGGCGATCATCACGCCATTGCTTTGTCCCATTTTGCGCAATCCACCGACTTCGCTTTTGACGACCGGGAAGGCTGTCTCGATCTGATCGTGAACGCATCACCGCTTGGCATGCGAGGCAATCCTGATTTGATGTTTGACTGGAGCCATGCACCGCCCGGCAGCATCGCCTATGACATCGTTACAGATCCGGTCGAAACCGATTTCCTGAAGGCGGCGCGTGCGGCGGGCCATCAAACGATTGATGGCCTTGCGATGTTGATAGGCCAGGCAGCGATTGCTTTCGAGAAATTTTACGGCGCCCGCCCTCCCCGCAAATACGACACCGAGCTGCGCGAGTTGCTATCACGATGACACGTCCAACCATTATTGGTCTGACAGGCTCCATAGGCATGGGGAAGTCGACCGTTGCGACGATGTTTGAATCGAATGGCGTACCCGTTTTCGATGCCGATGCAGAGGTTCGCGCGATGCAAGGGCCGGACGGCGAACTGCTCCAGGCGATCGAAGATGCTTTTCCCGGATCAACAGGTCCGCACGGTGTTGACCGGGATTCTCTCGGCAAGCTTGTGTTTGGAGACAAGACTGCTCTCGCCCGTCTCGAAGCGATTGTGCACCCTGCCGTCGCGCAGAAACGGGCCAAATTTCTATCCGACAACGCTGACAAGCCACTGCTCGTTTTCGATATACCCTTGCTGTTCGAGCGCGGAGGCCATGAAGCAGTAGATGTGGTTGTGGTTGTGTCGGCCCCTGCCGAGGCGCAGCGGGAACGCGTGCTCGCCCGGCCAGGCATGACAGAGGAGAAGTTCGAGCACATTTTATCGCTCCAGGTTCCCGATGCGGAAAAACGCGAGCGCGCCGATCATGTTATCGACACCGGCACCACACTTGAAGAAACCCGCTCTCAGGTAGACGCGCTGATCGCGAAACTCATACATCGTGACGAATAGCCTTTGATGTGGATCCAAGACCACTTGCGCTGCGCTGCGCTTGGGTGAATAACCTGATCAATGCGGGAAATCATATTCGATACTGAAACCACCGGCCTAGACCCCAAAACAGGGGACCGAATGGTGGAGATCGGCTGTGTCGAAATGATCGACCGAGTCGAAACTGGGCGCACCTACCACGCATATTACAATCCGGAACGTGACATGCCGGCCGCCGCAGAAGCCGTGCATGGTCTTTCCATCTCGTTTCTCGAAACGAAGCCCAAGTTTGCCGAAACAGCCGATGAGTTGCTTGAATTTTTGGGCGAGGCACCGCTGGTTGCTCACAATGCCGGATTTGACTTCGGTTTTCTGAATGCCGAGCTCACGCGCATCGGGCGCGAACCGATAGCGATGGACCGGATGGTCGATACTGTTGCGATTGCAAGGAAGCGTCACCCTGGTGCAAAGCTGTCTCTCGACGCACTTTGCACACGCTACGGCATTGATCGCAGCCACCGTGTAAAACATGGCGCTTTGCTCGATGCCGAATTGCTTGCGCAGGTTTATGTTGAGCTTAACGGAGGGCGTCAGATCGGTCTTGAATTGGCTGCGGATGCGGCTGGTGGCGCGGACGGGGCGCAGCCAGACGAATCTAGCAAATCATGGACTGTGGCAGCGTCGAAAAAGCCTCGCCGAGAACCTCGCCCTCACGCGGCGAGCGCGGAGGAATTGCAACGACATTCGCAGTTCATTGCTGGTATTGAGAAAGCGATTTGGGCGCGCTGATCGCCATGAAGCGGCGCGAAATTGAAGGAGACTGGAGCAAAGATGGATATTCGCATTTCGGGCCATCAGGTGGAAACAGGCACCGCCCTTCAGGAACATGCTGCAGACCGGTTAGGTGATATCGTCGGCAAATATTTTGAACGCGCTATCTCTTCGCATGTGACCTTCGGAAAAGCGCCAGCTGGCGCGTTCTCGTGCGACATCGTCACACATGTATCGCACGGCACAATTCTGAAAGCACATGGGGATGCACAGGATGCTCATATCGCGCTCGATAACGCTGCAGGGAAGATCGAGAAACAACTGAGGCGATACAAACGCCGCCTGACTGACCGGCACGAGCGCGCCGCTCAGGTAAGAGCCGAAGAGGAGGCGGCTTATACGATCTTCGCCTCAGAGGAACCAGAAGAAGAGGTGACCGCCGAAGCGCCGCCAATAATCGCAGAAACCAGCGTCGATATTCCCACAGGAACTGTTGCGGATGCGGTTATGATGCTTGATTTGCGCGATACACCAGCGCTGTTCTTCAAAAATGCTGGAACCGGGCGCCATAATATGGTTTATCGCCGCTCCGACGGTTCGATCGGTTGGGTGGAGCCGCAATAAAGCCACAGTTTTCCGCTTGAGAGAGCGGGCGGACAAGGTGGTTAGGCCCATGCAACGCAGGAAAACTGCCGCATCACCCCCGATAGCGGCACATTCAGGCATGCAGAGGGATTTGCCCCGCCGAACGGGGCCATTATTTGATTCGGGATTTTGAATTCGAAATGGACACAAATGTAATCATGCTGCCAGAGGCGGTCGCAATTGGCCGGCCAGCTACCAAGCAGCAGGTGCTTACACAGATTTCCACCCTGTTTTCCGATGCCTATGGGCTCGGCCAGGTCGACGTGCTTGAGGGTATGGAGCAACGCGAAGCGCTCGGCAGCACGGGTTTTGGGCACGGAGTTGCGATCCCCCATTGCCGCAGCGATGCTGTGAAACGCCCCACCCTTGCATTGCTGAAACTTGAGCACCCGATCGAATTCGGGGCGGCGGACGCAGTGCCGGTGACGTTGATTTTTGGCCTGGTTTCGCCAGAGAATGCCGGCGCGACACATTTGCACGCTCTTGCGGCGATTTCACGCTTTGCACGCGACGAAACGATGGTGCAGGCTCTCAATGATGCGCCTGATGGCGAAGCCATGTTTGCCCTACTGACCAATCAATTCCTGCGCGATGCCGCCTGAGAGCAAGACCGGCAATGCGGGCGCACAATCGCATTATAAAGCGCTTGAACGGCTCTATTCCTCCGCGCCGATAAATCAGACTTTCAAATCCACGCTTGAGATTGTCGAGCGGGGCCGGTCAAAACTGACATTCACCGTCGACAGGTCTGTGTTCCATGCAGCGGGGGCGGCGCATGGCACAATCTACTTCAAAATGCTTGATGATGCCGCCTTTTATGCAGCGAACACTCTGGCGACTGACAGGTTTCTTCTGACGACCAGCTTCAACCTGCACTTCACCAAACCCGTTCGAGAAGGCACTGTCATAGCAGAAGGGCGATGGGTTAGCGGAAAACGACGGGTTTTCGTGGCGGAATCCCGTTTGATCGACGAACAGGGTGACGAAATTGGCCGCGGAACAGGCACCTTCATGCGCTCGCGCATCGCTCTGTCCGGTCTGCCGGGTTATGCGCCGGACGGATGAGCGCGCCAATTCGCCTTCCGGCCCATCTGGAAATTGCCAGCCTTATTCGCCTGGCCGAATCGAACGGCGGGTCAGCCATGGTGCTTTCGAAGGGGGAGCGCGACGCTGGGACGATTTTGGTAGTAACCATGTTTCGCGGTGAAAACGCTCGACTTTTTGAAAGAATGCCCCAGATGGACGGCTCGCGCAGTTTTGTGCTGACAAAGGAGCAAGATACTGAAAATCAAAGTGATTTCTTCGAATACATCTCTCGAAGAGGTGCGCAGGACCCCGATATCTGGGTGATTGAGGTGGATATCGACAATCCGGAACGGTTCATCGCACTTTTACCGCGTTAACTTGACTTGGTTTCAATTGGAACTAATTGGAGCGCCAGCTTCCAGGTGCGCAGGCTGACAATCTGACAATTCGGTCAGGGGATCAGCACGCAGACGGGGGGCGGCCGGCAGGCATTTTTTGAACCATCATAAAACACGCGAATACCCGCAACAGGTTCCAGCCTGCGTCTGAGCTCGCTCACCGCACAAAAAGTAGTTTCAATGAGTCGCAAGACTTACACTTTGAGCGCTGCCGCCTTTGCGGCGACAGCGGGATTGAGTTTCTCCAGCGCTGATGGCGCAGGCGCATTTGCTCAGGACACAGCAGCTATACCTGTTGTGGAACAGAGCGAAGCGACCGCAGAAGAGTTGGCAGAAATCGTCCCTGAAGCGACTGTCTTCGTTTCAGAAGAGGTCGTGCAGCCGGTCGAAGAAGACGCAGACACCTCAGCAGAGGACGCGATTGACGCCGCATCGCTTCGCGAACTTATCGCTGAAGTCGATGCACCAGAAAAACTGAGCGAACAGCTGCAGTGCCTTGCCGGCGCTGTCTACTTTGAATCGCGTGGTGAACCGCTCGCGGGTCAGCTGGCTGTCGCCCAAGTGGTCATCAACCGCGCTGAGGATCGGCGCTTCCCGGCGAGTTATTGCGGCGTCGTATACCAGCGATCACAGTTCTCGTTCGTGAAGAATGGCCGCATGCCGCGCATCAAAACCAGCTCTCCAGCTTGGGACCGCGCAAAAACCATAGCAAAGATAGCGCATGATGGGCTTTGGGAGTCAGAAGCGGGCGAAGCGGTGTACTTCCACGCGAATTACGTCCGTCCCAAGTGGAGCCATCGCAAGACGCGCACAGCTCAGATCGATACGCATATCTTTTACCGCTAGACGGTAACTGTCTGCCGCAACAAACAACACGGGCACCCATGCGGGTGCCCGT
>CALLQC010000119.1 GCA_938015255.1 uncultured Erythrobacter sp. | reverse complement strand
TCCGTCGTAGCAACCGGGCGCGAGAACACCATTTTCGAGCAACTTGGAGAGTGCTGCCGCTTTGCTTGCGCGTGATCTGTTCATAAGCATGGCCGTACGCTTGGCCATGCAGCGGGACAATCGGCAGAGGGTCAGCTATCGAATGGCGACAAGTCCAGGCTGGACAATAGCAACGCGCTTCAGTGCAGCATACTTCACGCCAAGCGCTGCAACTGCAGGCCTTTCGCTCGTCGATTACTTTCAAGCAGAGCTTTTAGGAGACTGTCCACGATGATCCGTCCGGCGACCATGGCCGAGAAACTGATCGCGCGTGCTGCGGGGCTTGCAAGCGTGACGCCCGGACAGATCGTGACCGCAAATGTGGACCTTGCTTTCGCGCATGACAGTTCGGGGCCGCGCCGTTGGGCACCGCATTTAGAGAAGCTAGGTGTTGGCCTATGGGATCCGGCCAGGGTCGCGATCGTCACGGATCACTACGTGCCTGCTACCGATGCTGACTCCGCTGCGATCTTAAAGACGACCCGCGATTTCGCGCGCGAGTACGAAGTTGAAAAGTTCTTTGACATGATCGGCATTTGCCACCTGGTTCTCCCGGAAAACGGTCTCATGCGCCCGGGCGAGTTTGTGGCGGGCGGGGACAGCCATTCTCCAACCGGCGGCGCGTTTGGCGCTTATGTGGCGGGATATGGAGCGACCGACATGGTCGGAATTGTCGCGACGGGTAAGACCTGGATACGGGTCCCCGAAACCATCCGCATAGAGCTAGATGGCAAACTGCCGCGCGGCGTCGTAGCCAAAGACGTCATGCTCAAGCTTTGCCGTGAAGTTGGATTGGACAACGCTTTTTGCGCTTTCGAGTTCGGCGGAAGAGCAGTGGAAGCGATGACCATGCAAGAACGCATGGTGCTCAGCAACATGACCGCCGAACTGGGTGGTGAGGCCGGTTTGATCGCGCCCGATGATACGACGTTCGAGTTTTTGCGCGATCGCGGCAAACCAGTGCTGGACGAAGCCAAAAGCCTTGGCTTTGCGCCCGATTCCGATGCCCGATACTTGCAACGCAAGCGTTTCGACATGGCAGCGATGGTCCCGCAGGTCGCCGCGCCGCATTCGCCGGACAACACCGACAATGTCGAATCGTTTTCATCCGTGCGTGTGGACCAGGCCTATGTCGGTGCCTGCGTAGGTGCCAAGCTGTCTGACCTGCAAATGGTCGCGAAAGTCCTGAAAGGGCGCAAAGTGGCCAACCATGTGCGCCTGCTTGTCGCTCCTGCGTCACAGGACGTTATGCGCAAGGCTAGCGCGGATGGTACGATCCAGACACTTGTTGATGCCGGCGCCAAGATCATGCCAACCGGATGTGGTGCTTGCGCCGGAATGGGGGCAGGCATCCTGTCAGATGGCGATGTTTGCATCTCCAGCACCAACCGCAATTTTCAGGGTCGGATGGGTCATAGCGGAGCCAGCGTCTATCTTGGATCGCCCTACACTACCGCTGCCTCGGCGGTTGTGGGCCGCATTGCCGATCCGCGTGATCTGATGGAGATGACCTGATGGCCAGGGCATGGGTGTTCGGAGACGGGATCAGCACCGATCTGCTGGCTCCCGGAAACAAGCTAAAGCTCGATCCTCCAGAACTCGCTCGCCATTGCATGACGGCGATTGAACCGGAGTTCCCGAACCTTGTTTCCCATGGCGACATCGTTTTTGCTGGCAGGAACTTCGGTCAGGGTTCATCGCGCGAGCAAGCCGCAGTTTCCCTTAAGCTTTTGGGAGTTGGCGCCGTTTTCGCGCAGTCTTTTGCTAGGATATTCTATCGCAACGCGCTCAATCTTGGATTGCCGATTTTCGACTTTGCCGATGTGGCCGAATTCTCCGCAGGCGATCATGTGGACCTTGATCTGGATCACGGCACGCTGCGCAACAAGAGCACCAAAAAGTCGTACGATATCCAGCCGTTGCCAGGCGAACTGATGGAGATCGTCAAGGCGGGCGGCTTGATAAACTATTTGGAAAAGCAATTTAACACCGCGTTATGATCCGGTTCGACCTGTCAGCGTCCTTCAAGTCCGTTGATGACACTCAGCTTTACACACGATACGGGAACCTGAGACAAGCACCGCAAAAGTGGTGCAAACAAACACCTCTGGAGAGGTGATTTGTCCGCGTTGGGCATGGGGGATTATATGCTAGTCGAAAAATCGGACAGCCGTTATATTCGGTCTCTGGCGCGCGGTCTCGAGATGCTTCAGATTGTCAGCCAACATGGCCCGATCACATTGAGTGAAGCTGCGGAAATATCTGGTCTGCCATACCCGACCGTGGCCAGAATGTTGACAACACTTCACATTGAAAAATACATCGAGCGCCAAGAAAGCACCAAACGCTATCACGTGACCGCTCTGGTCCGCTCTCTGGCTCACGGGTTTCAGGACGAAGACAGGCTGGCTGAAATCGCCCGGCCTCACCTCGTAGAACTTACGCAAGAGATTCACTGGCCAGTTCTGATCGCAACTCCATTGGCCGATCAAATGGTGGTTCGCGATTCGACCCACACACTGACGTCAATGACGCTACATCACTATTACCCCGGCTTTACATTTCCGATGATTGATTCGGCTGCCGGTCAGGCATGGCTAGCATTTTGCTCCCCCGAAACACGCAAACAGCGCCTTGAGGAAATCGAGGCCCAGGCCGACGAAGAACTGGCGCATATGATCGAGATAGCCAAGAAAGACGTGAAGTTTCGCGAGATCCGAAAAGCAGGTTTCGCCGTACGTGAGCGAAACACCTTCACTGCCCCAATCGGGAAAAACTCCGTCATTTCAGCACCGATCCTCCGCGGCGATCGCCCGATAGGTGCACTTGCGCTTGTCTATTTTGCGTCGACCCACAACTTGCAGGAGGCGATAGAACTCTACGCAGATATCGTCATGGAAACGGCAAAGAAGATCGGCAGCGAACTGACAGTCGAGTAGTAGATAATCACTGGCCTTGCCGCCCGTAATTGGAGCGAAAACATTCACGCTCCTTCAGTGTTCGAGATGCGATAGGTTTATTCAACCATCATGGTTTGCTACGGCGCAACCCTGATACCGTTCTCGGAATGCCCCACCATTAACGAGAGAGACCATCGCAATGTCCCGCATTCCAGCCGCTTCACTCGAGGACCTCAGCGAGGATCAACAGCGCGTTTACAATGCGATCAAGTCTGGTCCGCGCGGCGTTGTGCAAGGACCGCTGAAAGTCTGGCTTGAGAGCCCCGAACTGGCGGACAGATCACAGGCGCTGGGCGCGTTCTGTCGTTACGAAACCACTCTGCCACCGCGCCTCTCAGAACTCGCCATCATCATCACCGGCGCGCATTGGCAGGCAAGCTTTGAATGGCATGTTCATGCCCCGATTGCCCTGGGGGCCGGTATTGATCCAGAGGCAGTTGATGCGATCCGGGAAGGGCGAGAACCCGTACTCGCCAAGCAGGACGAGCAGGTGGTCTATGCCTTCACCACGCAGCTGCTGCGAAACCGCGAAGTCAGCGATGAAATATATGCCAGAGCAGTTGACGTGCTCAGCTATCGTAGCGT
>CALLQC010000118.1 GCA_938015255.1 uncultured Erythrobacter sp. | reverse complement strand
CAGCGCGGCTGCGCGGCGTTCCTATCGAGATCGCACAGTTTAGGCCCGTCTGGCCCCGTCTGGTGAATCGCCCTTTCCGAGATCGATTTGATTGCAGCATCGCTGAGAATGATTGCAGCAGAGGATCCGCGCACCGTCCTGCCTTCTTCGGGAAGCGCGATGCCAATGTCCGTTACAAGCTCGCGTAGCGCAGCCAGATCGGCTGATTTTGCCGCCTCGCCCGAGATGGCGAATTGGGACGCCCCGGCGGTGTCAGCTGCGCGGATGACCACGTGAGCGGTGTTGGTTGCGCCTTCGAAAACGCTGGCCACGTCGCGCTCTCCGGCTTGATTGCCAGTAGGTGCCCCTCCGATTACGAGCCAGCGCGCGCGCTGGTTCTTCTGCAGCTCGATCGCGGCGACGGCGAGACCGGGCCTGGCGCTCGGATCAGCCAAAATTATCGCCTGGTCGCGCTGGGCGGATGGGTCGAAGACAAGCAGTTCCTTGCCTGCTCCATCATCGCGCACAATAGCGATTTTGCCGTCATCCAGCTGAAGCAGGCGCCAGCCATCAGCGGACTGATCGAACTGCGGTGTGTAACCGGGCACATCCTCTTCGAGTAATTCGACCAGGCTCGATAACGCAGAAGCGCTTTCTGCGGAAAGGGGCGCTGACACTGCGCGCGTTGCGCGGACATAGGCATCGCCGATTGCGGCCACGGCAAGAGCATTGAAGCCCTGGCTATCGCTGGAAGGCCGGGCAGGGGTCTGTGCAGCAGCACCGCTCATATTCATGCGCGCGGTGGCGGCAGAGACCGTAAATCCGATGAAGTTTCCGATAACAGCGCCTGCCAGGCTGATTTGCAGGGTTGATCGGGCAACGCGGGCGAAAATATCCTTATCATGCGCCTTGATGGCGATCAGCGTCGACAGGAGGTAGCCGAAGCCGAAGAAGTCGGTGGTTTTGACTTCATATCCCTGCCACACGATGAACCAGCCCAGCGCCATCTTCCAGGCAAAGCTGATGTTGAAGAACAGCAGCATCTTGCGGCCGCCTTCGATCGTGATGTTCGCCATTATCGGCAGCTTCAGGATCAGCCTGGCGATGCAATAGATGATGATCGCCTCACCGAATGAGGTGAGGATCTTTGTAGGTTGATACCATTGCAGCGCGATAAGCGCGGGGATCAGGATGCCTGAGAAATCCCAGCCGTAGCGAACATTGTAGTGGCTCGCAAAAAGGGCGGTAATCGTCAGGATTATATAAGCTTTGGGGCTTGCCAGGATCGAGCTCGCGAGTCCTTCATAGATGTAATAGACCCCGCTGATGCGAAAGTTGGTGAACTCCATCAAACCAAAACGGACGATGAGATAGGTGATCCCAATCGTGACCACCGCCATAAAAAGACCGCGCTTCAGGCCCGGTTTCCAGAACTGGTTCGCCATCAATGAAATGACGACGAGCCCGAAACTTTGCAAATTGTCTTCCCAATCGATCCAACGATCGAAGTTTTCGCCCAGCCATGCCGCAAATTCCGGTAGCAAGAAGCCGTCAAATGCCAGGCGGACTGCGATACTGGCGAGGATAAGTCCCATGAACCGATCGCGGCCAAACAGGCTTGGATACCGGCCCGGCGCCAGTTTTTCTGAAAAAACCCAGACGATCAGATAGGCAAGAACCGCTTCCACCCCGATCACAAGCGCAGCGAACGGCTTAACGATCAGGAGCGGAACGAGATATCCGGGCACCACAATACCGGAAAGCACCCAGCCAAAACGCAGGTTGAAATAGCACATCACGAACAGCCCGACCCACACGGTCGTGATGATCGATCCGGACAGCCCGCCTTCGGGGAAAATGGTGAGTGGGAAGATATCCACGGCGCTTTTCTCAGCCAGCCTCCGCCGTTGCCAATATGGCGCTGGCTCTGGCGACGAGGGCCGCCGGCTCCACCGGTTTACGGGCTATGTCGACAACGCCCATTGCGCGGTAATCATCTGTCATGCCTTCATCGATTGCAGACGAGACGATCATGATCGGTGGGCGCTTGGCTCCACGTTCGGCAAGCAAGCGCAGAAACTTTATTCCGTCGACTTTCGGCATGACCAGATCGAGCAGGACGAGGTCAAAACGCTCGGTCAGGACGCGCTGCAGACCGGCATTTCCATCATATTCAACAGCAACGTCATAGCCTTCCAGCTCAAGCGTCAGCTGCAGCAGCCCTGCAAGGATCTGATCGTCATCGATCACCAAAATTCGTGCCGGCATCAGCCCACTCCCTGCAAATCGATGTTGAAACCAAAGCCGTTCGCTTCGCTGCCCCAGTAGGAAACGCTGGCGGACCAGCGGGTAACCTTGGTCATGGCCTCGCCGATGATCTTGTATTCACCGACAGCGCCGTCTTCGTGGTTTGAAATCAGCCACAGCAACCGGCCAAACCCGATCCCGAACCCGCCTGAGATGCGGATATGCGTGCGGCCCTTGAGCTCCTCCAGCGTGAGTTTGACGGTGCCGCCCTGCGGCGTGTCCGCGATCACAACGCGCAGCATCGCGACCAGCATATCTCCCAGCGCCACAGGCTCTGCGATGGTAAATCCGCTGACACCGGGGTGTTGCGCTTCGATTGTCACGCCCAGATCGTCTGCAAGCCCTTCCGCGCGGGAAATGGCATCGGAAACGACGGCGGTGGCATCCACCGGATACCATGCCTCTGTCATGTCCTGCGCTTCGGACCGGATCAGGTGAGCGACGTCATCGAGTCTGCCGGTGGCGCGGCGTGCGGTTTTGCTTATCTCTCCAATCACGGACCGGATTTGCTCGCTATTCAGGCGCTGATCGCTCGCAAGCTGCGAACCGAGCAGTATCGCTTCAAAGTCGTTGCGCAGCTGCAAATCGACGAACTTGCCGACAGCTTTGCGCAGCTCGGCAATGCGATTGACATCGCGCATGTCGATGGCTTCGAGGACGAGGATGCGGTCATTGCCATGAGCGCCGCTGGCCGGTGCGGCCACTCTGAGCATCCGCTGGCTTGTGCCGAGATCGCGCATCGGCATTCGCATTTCCGATCCGTTCAGCATCAGATCCTCGATCAACGCTTCGACCTGCGCCCGCTCCAGTTCGCTGAGTGCAAGCAAAACATCGGCCAGAGAGGAATCGAACACGCTGAGCCCTGCATGCTCGTACAGTTCCCGCATCGCGCTGTTGGCATGGAGCGGTGTGCCGATCAGGTGAAAGATAACAATCGCAGTATCGATCGTGTCAAAGCCCCGCCGGACTTGCTCGGATTCATTGGCGACCAGTGCGATCGCGCTGGCGAC
>CALLQC010000117.1 GCA_938015255.1 uncultured Erythrobacter sp. | reverse complement strand
GAAGAAGTTGGTCAGCAATTCTCGGTGACCCGCGAACGTATCCGTCAGATCGAAGCAAAAGCACTGCGAAAGCTGAAACACCCGTCACGCTCTCGCAAAATGCGGTCATTCCTCGATCAGTAAAGACCTTGCCCCTTTGTGGGTAAGTCAGCTTTCGCCATCCAGCCCGCTTTGCTATAGCAATTGTGCAGCGCAGCAAAGCGGGTTTGAAACATGCCAACAATCGCAATTGTCAGTCAAAAAGGCGGCTCCGGGAAGACAACTCTCGCAGTCAACATCGCCACCCGCGCAGCGCAGTCCAGGTTTGAGGCATGCGTGGTCGACACCGATCCGCAGGCGACCGCTGCCGCTTGGGGCGATTGGCGCGGAGATTTCCTTCCGGTTGTCGTCACCAGCCCCCCTGCAAGGCTCGCGCGCACGATCGAAAGCGCAAAGAAGAACAAAGTCGATTTTGTGGTGATCGACACACCGCCCCACGCGGATGCCGCTGCACGCGAAGCGATCAAGGTCGCCGACATCGTTCTAATCCCCACAAAACCGCGGGCCTTCGATCTTCACGCGCTTGAACCCATCGCAGACCTTGTAAACTTCGCCAAAAAGCCGGCGTGGGTCGTTCTTAACTCTGTACCAGCAGGCGCTACTCTGTTGACGGATGATGCGAAAAAAGCGGCGAAGGAGATGGGGCTGAAAATGTGCCCCGTAACACTCGGCGACCGCGCCGATTTTCACCGCTCCAGCGCCAACGGTGAGACTGCCGGAGAGCTTGATCCGTCAGGCAAGGCGGCCAAGGAGATCGACAAGCTGTGGAAGTGGCTGAAGAAGAAGCTGCCTTAAACGGGCAGTATCGCAATCAGGCCGTCGAAAAGCGCGACCTTCGGGGTAGAGAGAATCGCCACAGCCCTTTATGAAGGCGCCCATGCGTATAGCCATAGCATCAGATCACGCCGCGACCGACCTTAAAGCAGACCTTGCCGAATGGTTGATCGATGAGGGACACGAAGTCGCCGATCTCGGCCCAAGCGGGGATGAAAGCGTCGACTATCCGGATTACGGCTATAAGCTGGCAGGCGTTATCGCCGATGGCACAGTCGAATTCGGCGTAGCCTTGTGCGGCAGCGGCATCGGAATATCGATCAGCGTAAACCGGCACCCCAGTGTGCGCTGCGCACTGGTTTCAGAGCCGCTCTCAGCAGCGCTCGCGCGCGAGCACAATGACGCAAATTGCGTTGCCATAGGCGCGCGTCTTACCGGAATCGAGATGGCCAAATCGTGTGTCGCGACTTTCCTGAATACTGAATTTGCTGATGCGGGTGATCCCAATGGTCGCCATCAGCGCCGCGTTGCGAAGCTCGGCAATCCGCCCACCTCTCCCGACCATATCGAGACCCATCAATGAGCACTCAACCTTCCGATGTCATCAATTCGATGGACGCGTTCTGGAACCACGATCTTGCCACCGCCGATCCTGAGATCGCCTCTGCGATAGGCAATGAGCTCAAGCGCCAGCAGGACAAGATCGAGCTGATCGCGAGCGAAAACATCGCCTCCAAGGCCGTGCTGGAAGCAACCGGCAGCGTATTCACCAACAAATATGCCGAGGGTTATCCGGGCAAACGCTATTACGGCGGGTGCGACTATGCAGATGTGGTCGAAACACTTGCTATCGAGCGCGCGAAAAAGCTGTTCGGGTGCAATTTTGCTAATGTTCAGCCGAACTCCGGTTCACAAATGAATCAGGCTGTCTTCCTCGCGCTGCTTCAGCCGGGTGATACATTCATGGGCCTCGACCTCAATTCAGGCGGTCATCTGACTCATGGCTCTCCTGTCAATATGAGCGGCAAATGGTTCAATCCGGTGAGCTATGGCGTGCGCGAGGGCGATGAGCTGATCGATATGGAGGCTGTCGCGGCGACTGCGCGCGAGCACAAACCCAAGCTTATCATCTGCGGCGGCACCGCCTATTCGCGCACCTGGGACTTTGCCGGATTCCGCGCGATTGCCGACGAGGTTGGCGCAATCCTGCTGTGCGATATGAGCCACATTTCCGGCCTTGTTGCTGGCGGGGCGCACCCCTCGCCCTTCCCACATTGCGACATCGTGACCTCGACGACGCATAAAAGCCTTCGCGGCCCGCGTTCGGGCATCATTCTGTGGAATGATGAGAAATACACGAAGCCGCTCAACATGGCGGTCTTCCCCGGCCTGCAAGGCGGCCCGCTGATGCACGTAGTTGCGGCCAAGGCCGTGGCGTTCCGCGAGGCGCTGCAACCTGAATTCAAGACATACGCCCACCGCATCGTGGAAAACGCACGCGCGCTCGCCGCGAGCCTCGAGGAAAACGGACTGCGTATCGTATCGGGTGGCACAGACAATCACTCAATGCTGGTTGACCTGACAGCGAAGGACGTAACCGGTAAGGACGCAGAAAAAGGCCTCGACCGGGCATGGCTCACTTGCAACAAGAACGGCATTCCTTTTGATACGCGCTCGCCGTTCGTCACGAGCGGCATACGGCTCGGCACACCTGCCGGCACGACGCGCGGCTTTGGTCCGGTCGAATTTCGCACAGTCGGGAAACTTATCGCTGAAGTCGTCGATGGGCTCTCGAAGAACGGTCCGGAAGGCGACGCGCAGGTGGAGGAAAGCGTGCGCAGCC
>CALLQC010000116.1 GCA_938015255.1 uncultured Erythrobacter sp. | reverse complement strand
CCGGCACTGAAATGTCATGCTGCATCGCGGGCCCAAGCGCGCGCTCTGCGGCAGAAATCGAATCGCGCAGACGCCAGAAATCCTCGGCCTGCTGCTCGCTGGATGCAATCGCGGCATCAACAAGCAGACCTTGCTCCATCGCATTTGCTAACGCTCCTTCGAGCTTTGAGCGCAGGCTATCGCATTCTTCATTGGCGCCAACGCATTCGATCAGCGCGTTCCAGGCGTGCCGATCGCCCACTGGCGCGCGCGCGTCAGGCAGGTGACTCAGCACGCTCGCAAGGCAGTGTTCAGGCACAATTTCGAACCCTTCCAGGGTATCGCCCATCGCCTTTTCAACATGGCGCAGCAAGGACCGCGCTCCGGTAACGGTTTGCAGGCCAACCCACGCTGTCGCGCGTGCGCCCGCCGCAGGCAACAGGCGCAGCGTCGCCGCTGTCACGATGCCGAGCGTCCCTTCAGAGCCGATCAGCAATTGCTTGAGATCAAATCCGCGATTGTCTTTCTTCAGAGCTGTCAAGCCATTGAAAACACTGCCGTCGGCGAGCACGGCCTCAATCCCCAGCACCTGGGCGCGCATTGTCCCGTGCCGCAGCACTTGTGTCCCGCCAGCGTTCGTAGAGACAAGCCCACCAATTGTTGCCGAACCTTTGCCCCCCAGCGTGAGCGGGAACCGCATATCCGCTGCTTCTGCCGCTTCGTGCAGCGTCTGGAGAATGACGCCCGCTTCGCACAGGCATTGTCCGGCGTCGGCATCCAGAACTCGGATTGCATTCATCCGTCGAAGCGACAGCACAATTGCCGTGCCGCTCGCATCAGGTGTGGCACCGCCTGCCATGCCGCTATTGCCGCCCTGGGGGACAATGGGAACGGCATGCTCGGCGCAAAGCTTCACCAGCTGCGCTACCTCCTGCGTCGAAGCGGGCGATGCTAGAGCAATCGCACGCCCGGTATACCGGCCGCGCCAATCGGTGAGCCAGGGGGACAGGAAATCATTATCCGTCGTCAGACCCTTCGCCCCCAAAAGCTCGCGGGCAGCAGCAAGAAAAGCATCGGTTGTGGTTTGTGTTTCAATCATTGTGGCCCCTATGCCACAGGCTGGCAGCCTTGTGCCACATGTTTACCGAGTCAAACCGGGGCAGTTAAGGCAACGTTCAATCGCCCGGGTTAGGGATGCAGCGCGAATAATGGATCGTTTCCGGCAAGGCTTGCCGGACAGGAGGGCCTTTCATCATCATGCCGAGCTTGCTCGCTCTTGCATCGCCGCTCGCGCTGCTGCTCCCGCTGTTGGGGCAAAGCGGCGAGATGGTCGCGAGCTCGGCTTTGTCTGGAGCACCTGCTGTTGAGGTCGGGTCTGAAGATGAGAAGACTCCAGGCAATCTCGTCGCGCGCTATCCCACTTCCACTCAGCAATCGGTCGCCCCGCTGGACGCTTTTCGTGGCGGTCAGGTTCTGCGTCAGATCCGTATTGAACGCCGTGTGATCCTGCGCATCCAGCCCTACAGGTCTCAAAACCGCAACCAGCTTTTGGCCCAGCTGCCGCAGCGTGCGCTGACGACGCAATATGAAGAGCGCAAGATGGACAAATGCGTCCCGGTGAGCGGGATTGCGGGTGTCCAGACCGGCAGCGGCAACCGTTTGCTGCTGTTCCTGCGCGATGCGCGCATAATCACCGTCAATCTTGAGAAAGCGTGCCGTGCACGCGATTTCTATTCCGGCTTCTATGTCGAGAAGAATGACGACGGGAAGCTGTGTGTCGATCGAGACAAATTGCAATCCCGCAGCGGTGCAAAGTGCGAGGTTGAACGCATGCGGCAACTGGTTGCGGTTGAGGATTAAGCACGCAACATCGGCGTGACGCCCGCATTTCTTGACTTTTGACGCGTTTTTCCGCAGAGGCGGCGCGCTTGTCATGGCGTTAATTTTCGTATGCCAATGACGAAGGCACAAGATCACAGCGGCGTCTGCCGCTCTATCCGGACATTACCACACGCATGACCTTCGCCGATCTCGGCCTCTCGCCTGAATTGCTCCAAGCCGTTGAAGAGGCCGGCTATACCGAGCCGACCGCAATTCAAGCTGAAGCGATTCCCGCCGTCCTGATGATGAAGGACCTGATCGGCATCGCGCAGACTGGCACCGGAAAAACAGCCAGTTTTGTGCTTCCGATGATCGATGTCATGGCCTCTGGCCGGCGCCGCGCCTTGATGCCGCGATCCCTGATCCTCGAGCCCACGCGCGAGCTTGCTGCTCAGGTTGCGGAAAATTTCGAGAAATATGGCAAGAACCACGATCTCAAAATGGCGCTGCTTATCGGCGGTGTGCAAATGGGCGATCAGCTGAAGGCACTGGATGAAGGCGTAGACGTTCTTATCGCCACTCCGGGCCGTCTGATGGACCTGTTCGAACGCGGCAAGATCCTGATGTCAGGCTGCGAATTGCTGGTGATCGACGAAGCTGACCGAATGCTCGATATGGGCTTTATTCCCGATATCGAATTCATCTGCGACAAGCTGCCCGAAACGCGTCAGACGATGCTGTTTTCGGCCACTATGCCTGCCCCGATCGAGAAACTTGCGAAGAAATTTCTTAGCAATCCCAAGCGTATCGAAACGACCCGCGCAGCGACCACGAACAAGGATATCACCGCGTTCAAGATCCCGGTTCCGGCACGGAAAAAGCGCGACACGCTAGAATGGTTGCTTCAGAACGATCAGGTCGAAACCGCGATCATATTTGCCAACCGCAAAACAACCGTGCGTGATCTGAACAAGCACCTTCAAAAGCGGGGTTTCGCCAGCGGCGAGATCCACGGCGATATGGACCAAAGCTCCCGGTTGAAAGAGCTCGACCGGTTCAAGGCGGGTGACGTAAATATTCTGGTGGCGTCTGACGTGGCTGCACGCGGACTCGATATCAAAGGCGTGTCACACGTTTTCAATTTCGACACGCCGTGGCACCCTGATGATTACGTTCACCGCATTGGGCGCACAGGCAGGGCAGGGGCCAAAGGCCGTGCTTTTACGTTCGTCTCCGATGAAGACGCAGAAGCCATCGCCAATGTCGAGAAACTGACCGGTTCGAAGGTCAAGGTCTTTGGCAAGGATGACGTGCGGGTCGAGCTTGCCGATCCTGGCGTAGAGGCCAAAGAAGACCGCCAGGAAGAGAAAAAGCCGCGCGCTCGCAGAGCTAAAAGCGGTGACGCGGAAGAGACGCCAAAGCCGAAGCCAAAGCGCGAAAGAGCGCCGCGCAAGAGCAAGAGCGACGATTTGCCGGACGAGGCAAAACCGGCACGAAAACCTCGCCGCCGCAAGGACGAGGTTGACGATCCGATTGCACCAGGTGAGTGGAACGGTCCAAAGCCCGGTTTCCTTGATGTGGGTTTCAAGGGATAGCAATTTGCCATTGCGAGCAAGCTGACCCGCGGCGTCGCGCAGAATGATTCCGGGGTATCTTCAGGCACTCATCCCGAATGCCATCAGTGGTTAATATCCAGACAACCATCTGATCATATTGATTTAACTCCCAGTCCTTAAAGAGGCATTCTTAACCTCTAGGGACAGGTTCCGTGGGCGATTCTGCGAGAGAATTGAAAATCAGAACGGCAATAGCTGTGCAGGAGATCTATCGTCCGGTCCTGCGCGGCTATTTTGCGCTATTCGCGCTCTATTACCTGGTGATGCTACCGACCCATATCGCCTATTTCAGCGGCCTGACTTTAATTGTTATGGGCGGTGTCGCAGCACTTGCCGCTGTTTCGGCCTTGTTTGGCGTTTGGATGATGCGAAAGCCGCACCCGCTTGGACAGATTGAGGTGGCGCTGATCACGCTCAACTTGTTGGTCGTCGCGAACATCGTGATTGCGCTTCAGATCGAGTTTGAGCGCGAGAAACTCGTTTACTTTGTGATTATCGCAGTAGGGTTTGCCTTGGCGTCCGCAAGTATGCGGCAGGCGCTCATTTCTTTGATGCCAGCTGCAATTGGCTTGGCAATTTTTGTTTTTGCGCTCAGCGGCGAAGACCTCAGGATTTACGCTTTCATTTCGGTTGGGGCAGCGATTGCCTCATTCGGCATTGCATGGCTTATACGGCGTGCCATCACTTCGATCGCCAATGCCAAGATCAAGGCAGAGGATGACCTCGAAGATGCCAGGACATTGAGTGAAAAGCTTGAGCGGCAATCTCGCTCAGACAGCCTTACCGGCCTGCCAAACCGCCGCGCGTTCTTTGCAAATATTCGCGAGGTGCTCGGCGGGCTTCAGGCAAATCCGGAGGGCAAGCAATTCTGGCTGCTGCTTCTGGATCTTGATGGGTTCAAAAGCGTGAATGACGTGCATGGGCACTTGACGGGAGATCTGCTGCTCAAAGAGGTCGCAGATCGGCTGCGCAGTTTTGCTGATAAAGGAATCGCCGTCAGCCGCATGGGCGGTGATGAGTTCAACATCGTTCTCCCGGTAAATGCGGATAACGGGTCTGTTCTCGGGCATTGTGAAAAGCTGCTGGCAAGCCTGTCTGTCCCGTATCAGATCGAAGATCGGACTGTCAGGATATCGGCCTCCATTGGTGGGCGAAAACTCGATCCTGACCAATCCATGCGCGAGCAGATCAACCAAGCCGATTTTGCGCTGATGTTTGCGAAAAAGCAGGGCCGGAACCAGGCCATCCTGTTTAATGGCGAACTTGCGGTGAAGGCCAAAGAACGATCCCTGATCGAACAGGCGCTTCGCCGGGCCGATTTTGACAAGGAACTTTCCCTCGCCTTTCAGCCGCAATTCAATCTGAATTCGAACCTTATCGTCCGGGCGGAAGTGCTGGCACGCTGGACTTCCCGCGACCATGTTGAACCTGTCGATCCCGAACAGTTCATCCGGATTGCTGAGGAATGCGGGATCATTACCGACATCACTCTGGCGATGGTGGACAAGACATTTCAGGAAATATCAGGCTGGCCCGTTAAGCTGCCAGTTTCAATCAATCTTTCCAGCCATGATATTATCTCAAAACCGACCATCGAAAGTATCATCGAAAAGGCGGACCAATATCAAATCGATCCGGCAACGGTGGAATTCGAAGTGACCGAAACTGCTATGATGGCGGATGTCGAGAAGGCTATCGTGCATCTCGAAATGCTTGGCGATAAAGGCTTCTCCATTGCTCTGGATGATTTCGGTACCGGCTATTCAAACTTCAGCTATTTGCGCTCGCTGCCGATCAGCAAGCTCAAGATCGACCGGTCTTTCCTGGAGAACCCAGGCGACCCGATGACGGAGAAGATCCTTTCTTCTCTTGCGGGAATGGCGCGCATTCTTGGAGTGCACTGCCTGTTCGAAGGGATTGAGGATGAAATCGGGCTGTTGATGGCAAAACGCGCCGGGGCCGAAACCGTGCAGGGGTATCTTTTCGGCCGCCCGATGTCAGCTGAAGAGCTGCTCGCCAAACTTTGCGATGCGTCGCTAGTTGAACTTGCAGCGAAAGCTCCTGCCACTCGCCCGGAACTGGTATTCGACAAGAACAGTCCGGCGCACGTTTAGCCGACCACCTTCACGAAGCTGTCGATCACACGTTTTGTGCCGTGGTCTTCGAATTCGATTTCCAGTTTGTTGCCTTCCTGATCGGTGACGCAGCCTGTGCCGAATTTTTCGTGGTGAACCATCGCGCCAATGGCGATGTCGCTACGAGGCTTCGCGGCAAAGCTTGCCGCTGAGCGGCCCTGTTCGCGCACACGCTGCTGCTTCGTCTCATACCCGGTCGAGATTGCTCGCTGCCATCCCGGACCGCGCGTCTGTGCCCGGTCTGGCCGGTCGCGTGCGACATGGGCGAAGGGGTCATCATTCTCGCTCCAGTTGGCGCGCCACAGCGACGCGCCGCCCGTCATCGTGGTTTCCTGTTCGATATGGTCTTCGGGCAGTTCTTCGATAAAGCGGCTGGGGATCGAACTGGTCCACTGGCCATAGATCCGGCGGTTCGCCGCGTGCAGAATGGTGCAGCGGCGCTTGGCCCGTGTAATCGCAACATAAGCAAGGCGGCGTTCCTCTTCGAGGCTTGCCAGCCCGCCTTCGTCGATTGCGCGCTGTGATGGAAAAACCCCTTCCTCCCAGCCGACACAGAACACATTGTCGAATTCCAGACCTTTTGCGGCATGGATCGTCATAATCGTGACAGTGTCCTCATCATCGCCGCGATCATTATCCATTACCAGCGCGACATGTTCGAGAAAATCGCCGAGGGTTTCGTATTCTTCCATCGCCCGGGCGAGCTCGGAAAGGTTTTCGGCGCGTCCTGCGCTTTCCGGGCTGCGATCATTCGCCAGCATATCGTTATAGCCGGATTCATTGAGCACCAGCCTGAGCAAGTCGGAGGGCGTCAAGGTATCCGCCGCTTCTCGCCAGGCGAGGAATTGCCGCATCAACCCGCCGATTGTATTCGCTGCGCGTTTTGGCAGTTCATCGCTATCAGCCAATTCCAATGAGGCGGCGGCCAGAGGCAAGCCGGTGCGCCGGGCATGCTGGTGCATCTTTTCCAGAGTCTTCGCGCCGAGCCCGCGTTTGGGCTGATTGTAGATCCGTTCAAACGCAAGATCGTCCTGCGGCTGGGCAATCACGCGCAGATAGGCCAGCGCATCGCGGATCTCGGCGCGCTCGTAAAAGCGGAAACCGCCTATGATCCTGTAATTGATCCCGATCTGGATAAAGCGGTCTTCAAACTCGCGGGTCTGGTATTGGGCCCGCACTAGTATCGCGACCTGGTCTAGCGGGGCGCCCTGTCCTTCGAGCCGCTCGATCTCCTCACCAACACGCCGGGCTTCTTCCGGCGCGTCCCACACGCCGATTACCTTCACCTTGTCGCCGCCACTCGCCTCGGTCCACAGCGTTTTGTCGTGCCGCTCCGAGTTGGCGCGGATCAGGCCGGATGCCGCGCCCAGGATATGCGGGGTTGAGCGATAATTCTGCTCAAGCCGGATAACAGCTGCGCCTGGAAAATCCTTCTCGAACCTCAGGATGTTGGCGACTTCCGCCCCGCGCCAGGAATAGATCGACTGGTCGTCATCCCCGACGACACAGATATTCTTGTGGTTTTGTGCGAGCAGCCTCAGCCAAAGATACTGGACGGCGTTGGTATCCTGATATTCATCAACCAGAATGTATTTCCAGCGCTGCTGGTAATCGGCGAGCACATCGTTGTGCTTCCTGAAAATGTTCAGGATGTGCAGCATCAGATCGCCGAAATCGCATGCGTTCAGCGCCTTCAAGCGATCCTGATACAGCTGATACATGGCCTGGCCGCGGCCATTGGCATAGCTTTCGTTATCGACGGCATCGAGATCGGCGGGATTGAGCCCGCGATTCTTCCAGCGATCGATCAGCCCTGCAAGCTGCCGCGCGGGCCAGCGCTTTTCATCAAGGTCACTGTCCGCGATCAGCTGTTTCAAAAGGCGCAGCTGATCATCTGTATCGATAATCGTGTAATTGTTTTCCAGGCCGACAAGTTCGGCGTGGCGGCGCAACATTTTCGCACAGATGGAATGGAAAGTACCGAGCCAGGGAATGCCCTCTGCGTTGACACCCAGGTGACCTGCGACCCGTTCCCGCATCTCACGCGCAGCTTTATTGGTAAAGGTCACGCATAAGATCTGGCTGGGCCATGCGCGCCGCGTGGCGACCAGATGCGCGAGCCGAGCCGTGAGCGCGGCGGTTTTGCCTGTGCCTGCGCCTGCCAGCATCAGCACAGGCCCTTCTGTAGTCAGAACGGCTTCACGCTGCGGAGCGTTCAAACGCGCGGCGTAAGCCGGAATGGAACCGTCTGGTGGCGCTGAAGGGGAGGTCAATTCGTTCATAAATTCCGTCCCGAACAAGTAGGGAACGAAGCAGAGGCCCGCAAGGATGAGCGGTGTCTTATCGACCATTGGTCGTGACGCGGCGGGTCATCCGGATGCCGAAATTTTTCGGAACCTGACGGCGGGGTTCTTCATTGGTTCATCAAACACGACATTATCAAAGGTATGAAAACATGAAGAATTTTATCGCATCCGCCATCACCGCCGCATCGCTTGTTGCGCTTGGAGTGACAGCACCAGCGCTTGCAGACGATCATTCAGAAAAGAAGGGCTGGAAAGCAGCCACACCTGAAATCGTCGAAAAAGACGCACGGGGCAAAGCATCAAAGGTTCGCATCAATGGCAAGGTTTACGACGTTTGCATGACCGACGAGCAGGATGCCTGCATCAATCCGCGGGCGGCAGGTCTCGATTGGGGCAATCGTCCGCTCAAATATTGGCCGGGTAAGCCCGCCAGCCAGATGGACTGAATGTCCACCTGACCCAACCAACACATCGGAAAGAGGGGATGGCGCTGTCATCCCCTTTTTTGTGCCGGTTGCAGCCTGTCCCGATTTTGCCACCGCATTCGCCAAGCGGTGCGCGGGACGGGTCATTCGACCCGGGCCAAGCTTCCAATGCGCCATTTGAGCCCGCATAAGAAGTTCGTGTTGAGGGAAGGGGTCGTAACCATCAGCACAGCGAAACAATGAAGCGCGTTCGTCTCGCTTGGGACCATACTTTAGGAGAATCCCATGCGAAGTTCACATATCTTTCTTGGCGGCGTTGCCGCTGCGACTTTCGGAGTGCTGTTGGTGACGCCAGTCGCCGCGCAGGACGAGATGCCGCCTGCACAAGACATCCCAGCCGAAACTCCAATCGATCAGATGCAGCCTGACGCGCCTGTTCCTCCTGCTGCGGAATTGAGCCCTGAACAGCAGGCCGAATATGACGTGTGGGCCCCGGACCAGAAGTTCGCCTATGATGCGTGGCCACCGGAAACGCAGATGTATTACTGGACGCTGTCGAGTGACGAGCAGTCGCTGTTCTGGCGCCTGTCCGATCAGGACAAGATTTCTCTCACAGCGATGACCGGACCAGAGCGCGAGGCGGCCTGGGAAGTCATCAAAAGCAACGCTGCCGAGGCGGAAGGTCCAGCCTGAACCCAAAGGGTGAGCATTGGCGCCCAATGGCGCCTCGGGCCCGGGTCGGCCATGGGTCAGCTCAAACGCAAAAGCGTGAGCTTTCCTTTGCCGACCCGGCGCTCTGCATCGATGATTAGGCCATCGACCCTGACGTCCTCGTTGAAAGCGGTCTCCACGGCAATCCATGTCGCGGGCGAAATCCAATCGAGACGTTTGAGGCGGTCGAGCGCCACAGCGCCCGCGCCGGTGTGATAGGGCGGGTCCAGCAAGATGAGATCATAGGCCTCCCGGGCAGGTCGCAGATGCATCACGGATGTGGCTTCGACACTGCTTCGCGCCCGCGCATCAAGTGAACTGATATTGGCGCGGATTGCATCAAGCGCTGCCTTGTCATGCTCGACAAACAGGCAATGTGCCGCACCGCGTGACAGCGCTTCAAGGCCTAGCGCGCCTGATCCTGCGAACAGATCGGCAATGCGAAGCTCTTCAAAACTGCCGAGCCTGCTGGCGAGCATGGAAAACAGCGTTTCACGCGTCCGGTCAGCGGTCGGGCGGGTGGCATCGCCTTTTGGCGCGCCAAGCTTTCGCCCTCTCCATTGGCCCGAAATGATCCTCATTTTCGGCCCTGTTTCAGGGTGCTGCGGAACCGATCGAGATCTCCCTTGCGAATGCGCGCAACCTGTCCGCGCGGCAGGTCGCCAAGCTGGAACGGGCCGTAGGCGGTGCGTATCAGGCGATTGACCTTAAGATCGAGATATTCGAGCACGCGGCGAACTTCGCGGTTCTTGCCTTCAGTGATGGTCACTTCGATCCAGTTGTTCTTGCCAGAGCTACCATGTTCGAGGTTTGCATCGATAGAGCCGTAGCGCACGCCATCAATCTCAACCCCATCGGCCAGCGCTTCCAATTGCTCCTGAGAAACGTCGCCAAATGCGCGGGCGCGGTAGGTGCGGGGAATTCCGGTGGAGGGCAGTTCCATCTGGCGCTTAAGTCCGCCATCATTGGTCAGCAGCAACAGCCCCTCTGTGTTGAGGTCCAGCCGGCCTATCGGCATCACACGGGGCGAATCCTTTGGCATGGCATTGACGAGCGCGGAATAGATTGTGGCGCGGCCCGCGGGATCGCGCTCTGCGGTGATCAAACCAGTTGGCTTGTGAAAGGCGAAAAGCTGCGTGGGCTCTGGTCCGGCAACCGCTTTGCCATCCACGCTCACACCGCGCAGGCTGGTGAGAAATGTGGCCGGCGTTTCGACCGGCTTTCCATGCAGCGTGATCCGCCCGTCGGCAATCATCCGCTCGATCTCGCGGCGGCTGGCAACGCCTGCTCTGGCGAGGAGTTTGGCGATCCGATCGCCTTCGGGCCGGTCGTCAGCTTGTTTTGGATTGGTTGGCATTATGCGCGCCGGTTAGGCGCTTAACCGGCATCCCGCAAGAATTCCTGCACCGTTTCATCAAACCGGGCGATGCCGCCTTCGAGCGTGCCCAGGGTTATCTGCTCCACCGCGCCGCTTTCCAAACCTTGCTGGCCGAGCTCTGCCGCGCGGAAATCCTCACTTGCAAAAACACCGCCATCCAACAGCGCCCAGCTGCGCTCCCAATGATCGCGCGCCTTGTCTGTCGCGGGCGCTTCAGGGATGAGCATGAAATCTTCGACCAGGGTTAGGTTGTGCGCACGGGGCATCAGCACCATCACATTCACATAGTCCGGCGAAGGCACGATTATGGTCGCCGGCAGCAATTGATACGCGAAAGTGACGACCCGCCGCATTGCTTCCATATCGGAAAGGTCAATGCCATCCATTTCTTCGAGCCGTCCCACAGCCGAGCGCATATGCGGGCCGATGTTATCGCCAGCGGTAATCCCGTCTTTGAAGAATGGACCGATGGTGTCGGCGTGAAGCCGGGTGACATGGTAGCTTTCGAGGAAAGCGTCCATGATCAGCTTCCAGTTTCCGCGCACTTCATGGGTCTTGCGGCGGAACAAAAAGCTCTGATCCATAGCAAAGGCACTGAAGTCTTCGCCAAGCGTGCGGGCGAGGGCAAAGTCTGCATCGCGTTGAGGCGAAAACCAGATCAGTCCGCCCGCTTCGCAAGAGGGCAGTTCCTTCAGATGGTAATCGTCCTTGTCTAGATCGGGAAAGGTTTCCGGACGGGGCAGGCCCAGTAGCCGTCCATCGAGCTGATAGGTCCATGCGTGATAGGGGCAGACTAGCCGGGAGGCGCACTGAACCTCTTCTCCCTCGACCAGACGCGTTCCGCGGTGCTGGCAGACATTCAGGAAAACGTGCGCCTTGCCGCTTTTGTCGCGGGTGATGAGGAGCGGCCGTCCGGTCGCATCATGCGGCACGGCCATTCCAGGTTCGGGCAACAGTGCGGAGGGTACGAGCACCTGCGCAAGGCGATCAAACAGCGCGCGCTTTTCCGCCTCAAAATGCGAAGGGTCAGTATAGCGGCTCGCAGGGACTGTAGCGGTCGCCTGCGTAACACGCGCATCACCATCGCGGATCGCCTGTGCCAGCGCGAGCTGGCTTGGCGTGGGGCGCAATTTGGCTGAGCTCTGACCGCGTTCGGCCTTCGCTGGTTTTACCGGCGCGTTCATCCCGGCACTCCTCCCTCGTCGTCTGATTTCTTTCCTTGCAGAATTCGTCGAAAGAGAAAAGAACCCAAACAGTGGAAGATCAAACGACAAAGCCGGGGTTGTGGGGCGCGGTAAGGCCGTATCGTGAGAAGGAGTCGCTCGCAGCGCTCTTCGTCGGGATATCGTCCGGGTTTCCGTATGCGATGATCGGAGCCACGCTGACTACGAGGCTAGCACAGGACGCGATTGACACAGTTACCATAGCGGCGTTCACGCTTGCGTTTCTGGTATACAATCTGAAAGTTTTCTGGGCGTGGATCGTGGATGGCGTGCGCGTTCCAGTGCTGTCCAGGCTCGGCCAGCGAGTATCATGGATGCTGCTTTCTGGCGTTCTGGTGATGGCAGCAGTCGCCAATCTGGCGCTTGTCGATCCGGCGCAGGATATCACTGCAACAATTGTTGCTGCCATACTTGTCGGTGTCGCAGGCGCTACCTTCGACATTGTTATCGACGCCTACCGGATCGAAACTCTGAAACCGTATCAGCTCGGCACCGGATCAGGGATGAGCCAATACGGTTGGCGCATCGGATCGGCCGGGGCTGGCGCAATCGCGTTGTTAGTGGCTGCGCGATATGGCTGGACTGCCGCATACATATCATGCGCGTTCCTCGCCTTGCCCGCAATGCTGACGGCCGTGATTTTAGGCGAGCCGGTTCGGCGTAAGGTAACTATCGCGAAAAAGGGTGTTGGCGAGGTCTGGCAATCTATCGCCGGGCCATTTGGTGAGTTCTTCCGCCGCAACGGCGCGTGGATGGTTCTGGTATTTATTCTGGTCCACAAGATCGGCGACACGCTTGCCAATCTTACATTTCGACTGCTTTTCGATGCCTTGGGTTTCACCAATGACGAGATAGCCATTTATGACGTTGGCGTGGGCTTTTGGGCATACCTGATCGGCATATTTCTTGGCGGCGTCATTTACACAAGGCTCGGTCTGAAACGCTCTGTTCTGATCGCGCTCATCCTGATGGCGATTTCCAATCTCGGCTTCGCAGCGCTTGCAGCTGCCGGCCATTCCAATATCGGATTGGCCAGCGCGATAGGCTTCGAGAATTTTGCGAGCGGTTATGGCGGCGTAGTCGTGGTCGCCTATTTTTCGGCGCTGTGTGACCTGCGTTTTACAGCCGCACAATACGCTTTGATCAGCGCGGCAGCCAGTATCGTCGGCCGGCTTCTGACGGGCACAACTGCCGGCGGGCTTATCGAGGCGTTTGGCTATGTCAGTTTCTACGCCCTGACAACGATACTGGCTGCGCCAGGAATCGCTTTGTTCTGGTGGATGATGCGCACCGGTCTGGTGGATGAAGCCATCGGAACTGCGGGGACTGAGCGTGCCGGGGAATGAATCGGTGATGGCATTGTCCTGACGTTCATCGCAGCGTTCCTATTGCTGAAAAGCGCAGCTAGGGTCACTAGCAAGCTTCGCAAAGAAAGGGATCTACACAGGATGGCAAACGCCCAGCAGACCAAGAAACCAAGCGCATGGCGTGCGCTCGGCGTTGCTCTGACCAACCGTAAGACGTTTTTCATGCTGGTGTTTGGTTTTGCCAGCGGACTTCCGTTTGCCCTGTTCCTTGGCACGCTGTTCGCATGGCTGACGGAGGCTGAAGTTGACCTGGAGACGATGGGCATATTCTCGCTCATCGGGCTGGCCTATGCCTTCCAGTTTCTGTGGTCACCGCTGATCGACAAGGTGGACATTCCCGGCCTAAGGAAACTCGGCAAGCGAAAGCAATGGATCGTTCCGATGCAGCTGGCGCTTGGAACTATTCTTGTCACTCTAAGCCTGCTTGAGCCAAGGACGCAGCTTGGCTGGTTCAGCCTGCTCGCTGGCATCGGAGCCTTCGCGAGCGCTACACAGGACATAGCGATAAACGCCTGGCGTATCGACGTGGCGGACAAGGAGGCGTCGCTCGATATCCTTTCGACCATTTACCAGATGGGCTTTCGCTTTGCGTCTCTAGTTGGCGGGGCGTTAGGCCTGATTATTGCGGCGCGGATCGGCTGGCCGGAAACTTACACCATGATGGGCGGGTTCATGTTGGCGGCAGGCTTTATCGGCCTGTTTGCACCCAATGCAGAGAGCGACGCTGCGATCGGTGAAGCGCCGGCGGATGAGCAGGTACTCGCACTGCGCAAAGCCGGTGAGCTGGAACCGTCAGTTCGCGCCAGGGCGCTCGGTGCGGTTGGCCTGCTGTGGGCGCTGGCGATTGGAGTGGTGCTAACGTTCATGATCATGTCGATGACATACGCTCCTGAAGATCGCCCGAACCCGACCGAATTTACCCGCAATTTCGGCCCTTGGATAATTGTCGCAACGATCGTGCTTCCAGCGCTCATTGCTGGCTGGCTGGCTGCAAAGAAGCGCGAAGGGAAGTTCCTTCTCCAGTCTGACGCTCCGCCTGCAACCGGTGGAGCTTTTGCAATGGACCATCTCTACCGGGCGCTGGTTCTGCCTCTGGTTGAATTTGTCGGGCGCATGGGTTGGAGCCTGGTGCTGATCCTCGCCGTGGTGCTTACCTACCGGATTTGCGATGCGATTTGGGGGACATTTGCCTATCCGTTTTACCTTGGTGAATTGAATTACACGAATGACGAGGTCGCCTTCGCGTCAAAGTTCTTTGGAATCGGGGCAATCATTGGCGGGCTGGCGCTTGGCGGGCTGATGCTAACGGTGATTGGTCGGATGGCGACGTTGTTCATAGGCGGGCTACTCGCGGCGCTTACTAACTTGCTTTACGCTGATCTCGCGATCGGTGGGGCGAATATGCAAGCGGTGAGCGACATGGTGGGGTTCACCTGGTTGATCATGCAAGTACCGGTCATAGGCAGCGCCGCACTGGCCAAATTGACGATCACGATCTTTTTTGAAAACCTTGCCATCGGCATTGCTGGCGCGGCTTACATCGCGTGGCTATCCTCCATCGTTTCGAAGAAGTTCAGCGCGGTCCAATATGCGCTTCTCTCGTCCCTGACATTGCTGGTTGGCACGCTGGGCCGCGGAGCGCTGGGTGAGATGATTGAGAACCAAGGCTATTTCGATGTTTTTGTGCTGACGACTTTTATTGGATTGGCCGCCGTCGTTCTGGTCGCGCTGGAATGGTGGCGGCAGGCGAGAGCAGGCGCCAATTCTGGCGTGGTGGCACCGGAAGCGAAAGTGCAGCCTGCAGAGTAATCAGTCCGGAATTTCCTCGTTTAGCTTAAGCGCCTCGCCTGCGAGATAGAGCGAGCCTGCGATGAGGACGGGATAATCGTCTGCTGGCACATCGAGCATTGCCTCTTCGAGGTTGTCGCGGGCGACAGCGCCTGGTCCAAAAGCTCTGTCGGGATGCGCTTCGTGGCGGGGGACGGGCACGATCTGAAGCGTGCGGATCCTGTCACCTAGCGGTTCGGTCAACGCCCGCGGATCCTTGTTGTCGAGCATGCCTAGGATGAGGTGGACAGGACCGGGAAAGTGGTCAGCAATGGCGCGCCCGGCGCTGGGGTTGTGGCCTCCATCGAGCCAGACTTTTTGTTCTGATGCAAGGGCGGTCAATGGCCCTTGCGAGAGCAGTTGTAAGCGTGCTGGCCACTGGGCGCGGCGCAGCCCCTCCGCAACCGCCTCTTCACCCATCGCAATTCGCGTTTGTCGTCGCAGAATCGCGATTGCGAGACCTGCATTGTAGCACTGATGCTCACCGATTAGGGCCGGTGCAGGATAGGTGAATTCCTGCCAGTACTTCTCGCGGTAATAGAGCTGTCCGTCTCCCGAATTGTACTCATAGCAGTACCAATCCTCGCCAGAACGGCCGGTACCGAATGGGAATATGCTGGCACCTGTCTTATCGACTACCGTATGGATCGCTTGCTGAGCCTCAACCGGATATCTTTCGCCCAAAGTCACCAGCGGCACGCCCGCTTTCGCAATACCCGCTTTCTCGAAAGCGATCCGCGCCATCGGCTCGATCGGTACGCCTTCTTCGGGTGCCAGCAGGAAGCGCTCATGGTCGATCCCCAGCGCTGCGATTCCGCAGGCGGCGAGCACATGGGGCTTAAGGATATTCGTCGCATCGAGCCGTCCGCCAAGACCCACCTCTATCACGCAGGCATCTGCGGGGACGCGGGAGAACTCCAGGAAAGCCACTGCGATGGTGACCTCGAAGAAGCTGGGTGACAGTCCCTCCGCCGCGTCGAACACCTCCTCTAGCAGCTCGGCAAGGCGCGCATCCTCGATCAGCTTGCCTGCCACCCGGATACGCTCGTTATAGCGGACCAGATGAGGCGAGGTGGTGACGTGGACGCGGTACCCCTGCGCCTCCAGCATTGCGCGCAGGAACGCGCAGGTCGATCCCTTGCCGTTCGTGCCCGCTACGTGGAACACTGGCGGCAGGCGGTCCTGCGGATTGCCGAGGCGCTCCATCAGAGCGGTGATCGTGTCGAGATTGACGCGGCCCGTCGCCAGGCTGAGCGCGTTCAGTCGGTCGAGCTGGGCCTGAACGCGCGGGTCGTCGGAGCGACCGAAATCCATCGTGTTCAGGCGGCCTTGCTAGGGGTAAGATAGTCGATCACGGTCCCCAGCGTCTCTTTCAGGTCGCGGCGGTGAACGACCATATCGACCATGCCGTGCTTGTGCAGATACTCGGAGCGCTGGAAACCTTCGGGAAGCTGTTCGCGGATCGTATCCTGGATCACGCGCTGGCCTGCAAAGCCGATCAGTGCGTCCGGTTCCGCGATATGGATGTCGCCAAGCATGGCATAGCTTGCGGTGACGCCGCCCGTGGTCGGATCGGTCAGGACCACGATGTAGGGCAGGCCCGCTTGCTTGAGCCGCCGGGTCATCACGGTCGCGCGCGGCATCTGCATCAGGCTGAGTATGCCCTCCTGCATCCGCGCGCCGCCAGCGGCGGTGACGACGATGTAGGGGCATTTGCGGGTCAAGGCGCGCTCGGCACCTGCGCAAAATGCGAGGCCCACAGCCATTCCCATCGATCCGCCCATAAAGCCAAAGTCCTGCACGCCGACAACAGCCGCGCGCCCGTCAATCGTGCCGGATCCGACGCTAAAGGCATCGTCATGCGGGTTCTTGGCGCGCGCCTCTTTTAGCCGGTCTGTGTACTTCTTGCTGTCCTTGAACCTCAGCGGGTCTTCCGTCACCTGCGGCTGTGGCAGCAGGTCAAACCCTTCGTCAAGCAGCAGCACGAGCCGCGCATCGGCGCCGATGCGGCCGTGGTGTTCGCAGCGCGGGCAGACGGAGAGGTTGTCCTCATATTCCTGAACGAACAGCATTTCCTGACAGGACTTGCACTTGATCCACAGATCCTTCTCGGTGCTCTTCTTCTCCTCGCCAAAGCCGAGTGAATTGCGGACGCGGGTGAACCAGTTCATGAGTGTATCCCTTGGGAGCGCGCATCGTTGATCGCGGCGACCATTGCTGTTGTCAGCTCTTGTAGCGCGGCGGGCGCGTCCTTGCCACATTTCTCGACCAGATCGATGAAGGCAGAGCCGACCACCACACCATCAGCAACGCGCGCGATCTCGGCGGCTTGCTCCGGCGTACGCACGCCAAAGCCTACTGCGACAGGCAGGTCGGTCGATTGCTTGATGCGGGCCACATTGCTCTCGATCGAGTCGATCGCCGCCTGCTGCTTTCCGGTGATGCCAGCGACAGAGACGTAGTAGAGGAAGCCCTCCGACCCTTCGATCACCGCCGGAAGCCGTGCGGCGTCCGTAGTGGGCGTAGCGAGACGGATCGGAGCGATGCCAGCCTCGCGCAGGGCGGGGCCAAGCGCATCGTCTTCTTCGGGCGGGATGTCGACGCAGATCACGCCGTCCACGCCCGCGCCCTTGGCAGCGCTGGCGAACCACTCCGGCCCGCGCCGGATCATCGGATTGGCGTAACCCATCAGGATCAGCGGCACATCTGGGTGACGCGCTCTGAAGTCGTAAGCGGTCTGGAGCACATTGGCGGTGGTCGTGCCCGCGCCGAGGCTGCGCAGGTTCGCCGCCTGGATCGCCGGACCATCGGCCATCGGATCGGTGAAAGGCATGCCCAGCTCGATCACATCCGCGCCGCCCGCGACGAGAGCATCGAGATTGGCCGCCGTGTCGCCATCGCCAGCGGTGATGAAGGCGACGAAGGCGGGGCGCGATTTGGCGAAGGCGCTGGAGAGGCGGTTGGAGGCGTTCATACTATGGGAGCCGGGGCTGAATGGTGGAACACTTGGAACACGGTCCTGGGTTTGGAATCGCAGTGAGGGATGGAGCCGAATTTGTCACGCCCAGAATTTGGCATAATCCACGTGGTGTAGGACAGGACGGCTTTCATCGGTTCGGCGATGTGATCGGAGAGATCCGGTCCAATGCGGGTAGCGAAACCGATCGGGATCGCAACGTGGTCTTTGATTGTCTGTGACTTCGCTCTGTTCATCGCGACAACCGATACTCAACGATGGCTTAAAGCGCTGTTTTAGGCATGGCCCAGACGTATATTGCATAGCATGCTCTTGCGATTGCAATGACCATGAGTGCGAATGCAAATGGAAAGCTCCAGTACTCTATATTGTTATAAAGGGACGGGTGACACCAAAACCCGAACTCGTTCAATCCATCAGCCTCCTCAGTCGTAAAGACGTCAGTCCACTGCCAACATTGCATTCGCTCGGTCAAACCCGATAGGACCAAAGCTGTCCCGACCAAGCCGGTCAGTAAAACGACATACATCGTTCTGAAGCCCAAAAACAACGATACAATCTTCGACTTGGTCGGCCTGAGCATCGACAAATCGGCAAAATGCCAGATGAGCACCGGCAACGCGAAGATTCCGATCATGAAAAGGTTTCCGAGCCTGAAATTGTTGTCGTACTCTATCCTTTCTTGCCAACCCATTGGATGTTTAAACGTGTCGTAGAAAAGATCGTGGGCGAACAGGAAGGCAAACTGCGCAATCAAGAGCGTGCACAGGCTAACGAAAGCAGCCAAAATCTTGGGTTGGATATCAAGCTTCAACGCCTCACATCTCCACCCCAAGCTTCTCGGCGACGGTGAAGATATCCTTATCCCCGCGACCGCACAGATTCATCAGGATGATGTCCTCCTCGCTCATCTGCTTCGCGCGCTCGGCGACGGCGGCGATGGCGTGTGAAGGTTCGAGCGCGGGGATGATCCCCTCGGTACGACAGAGCAATTGGAACCCATCCAGCGCTTCGTTATCGGTCACGGCGGTGTATTCAACACGACCGCTTTCTTTCAGCCAGGCGTGTTCGGGACCAATGCCTGGGTAATCCAATCCAGCGCTGATCGAGTGGCCTTCGGTGATCTGGCCGTCCTCGTCCTGCAGCAAATAGGTCTTGTTGCCGTGGAGTACGCCGGGCGCGCCGCCTAGCAGGCTCGCCGCGTGTTCGTCTCCGTCTAGCCCGTGTCCTGCCGCTTCGACGCCGAGCATCTTCACGTCCGCATCGTCGAGGAAAGGGTGGAACAGGCCGAGCGCGTTCGACCCTCCGCCTATGCAGGCCACCAGCAGGTCGGGCAGGCGTCCCACGCGCTCTAACATTTGCGCGCGCGCCTCTGTGCCGATCACGCTTTGGAAGTTGCGCACCATTTCCGGATAGGGGTGCGGGCCCGCGGCGGTGCCGATGATGTAGAAGGTGTCATGGACATTCGCGACCCAGTCGCGCAGCCCTTCGTTCATCGCATCTTTCAACGTCGCGCCGCCGCTGGTCACGGGCACGACTTCGGCGCCAAGCAGCTTCATACGGAAGACATTGGGCGATTGCCGTTTCACGTCTTCAGCGCCCATATAGATCACGCAGGGCAGGCCGAAACGCGCGCACACTGTCGCGGTGGCAACGCCGTGCTGGCCCGCGCCGGTTTCGGCGATGATACGGGTTTTGCCCATGCGCTTCGCCAGCAGGATCTGCCCGATGCAATTGTTGATCTTGTGCGCGCCGGTGTGATTGAGCTCGTCGCGTTTGAACCAGACCTGCGCGCCGCGCCCCTCGGGAGAGCTAACTCTCAGTGCTTCGGTCAGCCGCTCGGCAAAATAGAGCGGGGAGGGGCGACCGACATAGTGTTTCATCAGGTCGTCGAACTTGGCAGCGAAAGCCGGATCGGCCTGCGCGGCGCGATATTCGCGTTCCAGATCAAGGATCAGCGGCATCAGCGTTTCGGCGACATAGCGCCCGCCGAACTCGCCGAAATGTCCGCGATCATCAGGCTGCGTGCGGAAGGAGTTGGGAGAATTCATAATGCTCTGGCTTTGAAGAGGGGGTTATGCTGCGAGAGCGGCTTTGCAGAACGCCGCAATCTTGTCCACGTCCTTCACGCCTGGCGCGCTTTCGACGCCTGACGAAGTGTCGACCAGTTCGGCTCCGGTCTGATGGATCGCGTCGGCAACATTGCCCGCGTCCAGTCCGCCAGCAAGGCCCCACGGTATGCGATGGTCGAACCCGGTCAGCGCGTCCCAGCGAAACGACTGGCCATTGCCTCCGGGCAGGGCTTTTGCCGGTGCGTCATAAAGCATCCGGTCTACCGCACCTTCAAATTTGTAGGCGCGCGTCAGGGATTCAGTATCGCGCACGCCAAACGCTTTCCACGTTTCGATCCGGCCCCGTTCGCGCACCATTCTGGTCCATTCGGGCGTTTCATTGCCGTGAAACTGCACGATATCAGGCTTGATACGGTCGATTGCATGAGCGGTGGTGTTTGGATCGGCACTGACCAGCAGCAGCACCGCTTTGATATGCGCGGGAACATGCGCACGCAGCCGTGCCGCATCCTCAAGCGAGACATGGCGCGGGCTTTTGTCAAAGTGGACCAGACCAATATGGGTCGCGCCTGCGTTGGCGGCGGCGGCGATGGCCTCAGGCGTGGAAAGCCCGCAAATCTTGATCTGCACCGTCATTCTTGCGCCCTTAAAGTGTCGCTTCAATCGCGCGGGCGGCGGCTTCGGGATCGTCCGCGCGGCTGATCGGGCGGCCGATCACAAGCACGCTCGCGCCGTTATCGCGCGCTGAACGCGGGGTTACGACGCGCTTCTGGTCGCCCGTGCCGCTGCCGGTCGGGCGAAGGCCGGGGACGACGAAGAAACCGTCTTTCCATTCCTTGTGAACCTTGCCCACTTCCTTGCCCGAACAGACAATTCCGTCCAGCCCGGCCTTGTGGGCGAGCTCGGCCAGGCGCATGACCTGCGTTTCCGCGCTGCCATAGACGCCGGTCGCTGTCAGATCGCTCGAATCCATGCTGGTAAGCGTGGTCACGGCGACGACCTTGCACCCTTCTGCGGCGGCCGCCTTGGCGTCTTCCATCATCGCGCGCCCGCCGCTCGCGTGCACGGTTACAATGGCAGGTTCATAGACATGGATCGCCTGCATCGCCGCCGCGACCGTGTTGGGAATGTCGTGAAATTTCAGGTCGAGGAAGATCGGCAGGCCCATATGCGCAATCTCGTGGACACCGTGTCCGCCATGCGCGCAAAAGAATTCGAGGCCCAGCTTAACCCCGCCGATATGTGACTTTACTTTCTGAAGCAGCGCCTTGGCCGGTTCGATCTGCGGAACGTCCAGCGCCAGAAAGACCGGATTGCTCACTCGCTGCCACCATCGCTTGGCCTTAGGATATCCCCCGACTTTGCCGTGCTTTCCACAGGCTTATCCACAGCTGGAGGCGTGGTGGCCGCAGGGGAGGGTGCAGGGGCCGGTTCGTGCCGCTGCGAGAGCGCATTGGATTTCACCGAGTTTTCAAGGCTGCGAATCCGGCGGTTGAGGCTCCATTGCACGCTGCGATGATACAGCCACATCGGCACCAGACCGAGCAGAAAGGCAATGATGACAAGCGCAGGAATACGCGTTTCAAGGACGAGATTATCCCACAGGGTAACTTCGACCGATTCCCAGTTGAAAAAGGAAAAGGTCAGTATTGCGAGCAGGATCAGGACCCAGACAATGGTGCGGACGATTTGCATGGGTGTGCTTCCCCTCTTTCCCTTGCTTGTTCTTGCGAAACCTAAGCGTTTTGCGGCGTGAGTCTAGCGAATGACGCGATTAAGCGAAGACGCGGTCGAAGATCGTGTCGACATGTTTGAAGTGGTAGGCGAGGTCGAATTTCTCTTCCAGCTCCGCTTCGGACAGGGCGGCAGTCACTTCTTCATCCGCCTTTAGCAGCTCCAGCAGCGAAAGTTTGCCCGAGCTTTCCCATACCTTCATCGCGTTGCGCTGGACCAGGCGATAGGCGTTGTCGCGTGTGATGCCGGCCTGCGTCAGGGCAAGCAGCACGCGCTGCGAGTGGACAAGACCGCCCATCGCATCAAGGTTCGCCTGCATCCGCTCCGGGTAGATAAGCAGCTTGTCGATTACCCCGGTGAGGCGGGCGAGCGCAAAGTCGAGCGTGATAGTCGCATCAGGGCCGATAAAGCGTTCAACCGATGAGTGTGAAATGTCCCGTTCATGCCACAGTGCCACGTTTTCGAGTGCCGGCAGCGCATAAGACCGGATCATGCGCGCCTGACCGGTGAGGTTCTCGGTAAGGATCGGATTGCGCTTGTGCGGCATCGCGCTCGATCCCTTTTGACCGGGCGAGAAGTATTCCTCCGCCTCTAGCACTTCGGTTCGCTGCAGGTGCCGGACCTCTACCGCAAGACGCTCGATCGAGCTGGCTATCACCGCGAGGGTGGAGAAGTAGGCTGCATGGCGATCGCGAGGAATGACCTGCGTGCTAACCGGCTCGTATGAAAGGCCCAGTTGCTCGGCGACATAGGCTTCAACGCTCGGATCGATATTTGCGAAAGTGCCGACTGCGCCGGATATTGCACAGGTGGCGATTTCTGCCCGCGCTGAGACAAGGCGCTCGCGGCAGCGATCAAATTCGGCGTAGGCCTGCGCCAGCTTCAGCCCGAAGGTGGTCGGCTCTGCATGGATGCCGTGGCTGCGTCCGATAGTAGCGGTGTACTTATGCTCCTCAGCGCGGCGTTTGATGGCTGCCAGCAGCCCGTCCATATCAGCCAGCAGCAGATCGGTGGCTCGGGTCAATTGCACCGCAAGGGTCGTATCGAGTACGTCGGAGCTGGTCATGCCCTGGTGCATGAAGCGAGCCTCTGGCCCGACCTGCTCCGCAACCCAATCGAGAAATGCGATCACATCGTGTTTCAGCACCGCCTCTTTTGCGTCGATGGCGGCTACATCTATGCCGGGATCGGTCTTCCACCAATCCCACAGCGCCTTTGCCCCGCTTTCGGGCACTACGCCCAGATCGGCAAGTTTCTGCGTCGCATGCGCCTCTATCAGGAACCAGATTTCATACTTCGTCTCCGGCTCCCAGATTGCTGACATTTCCGGGCGGGCATAACGCGGGACCATTCGGGTTTCCTTTGATGAGAGTTCTGCACTGCTGCGGGCGGCTATTGCGAGCGGCTGCACTTGGCAAGAGGGCGCGTTTGCGCTGTAACCGATTTCGGGGGCACGCGAACCTGCGTGCAGGAGGAAATTTTATGGTCGGGACTGCACAGGCAGGGCGAGAGCTCTTGCAGGAAGAGCGTCTTTCACCGTTTGTCAGGGTGACATTGCGGCGCTGGGCAAAATGGTATTCGGGCGGAGCCGAGCTGTTTTGGCCATTCACCGATCTGGCAGTCCGGTTTTTCACCGCCTTCTGGTTTCTTCGATCGGGACTGGTGAAAGCCGCCGATTGGGACAAAGCGGTTTTCCTGGCCGCCAATGAATATCCGGTCGCCTGGATGGCATCGGCCAATGCAGCAGCGACGGGTCTGGCAATTGAGCTTATCGGCCCGATCCTTTTGCTTGCCGGGTTTTTCACCAGACCGGCTGCGCTGGCGATGGCCGCGCTGACTGTGGTGAGCCAGGCTGTGTACGTACCCACCACCACCAATCTGATGGTGATCGCCATATTGATCTGGTACATCGTCAGCGGCCCAGCGGCATTCTCGCTCGACCGGGTTCTGGCATCGGGGCTGAAGCAAAGCGCGCTTCCGCTGGCTCGCCCCGCGATTGCCGCAGGCGAATGGCTGCGGGAATACGGCGCACCGGTTCTGATGCTGCTGCTGAGGGTCTGGCTGGCGCTTGCGCTGTTTGCCTATGCCAACCTTTTCGAACCTTCCATCGCCCTCGCGACGTGGCTTCCGATCAGTATCTTTTCCGGAATGCCCGATTGGGTTGCGGTCATGTTTGGAGCGCTGTTCCTGATCGGGTTTGCGGCAAGCATAGTTTCTTACGTGCTGGTCTTCGTGATCGGTGCGTACATGATCGCGGGCGCTCACCCGAATGTGACCTTGTTCCCGTTTCTATTGCTTGCAATCTACGAAGCGCGCGGCGCGGGCGTATTGTCTGTCGATCAGCTAATCGCGCACTGGATGGAGAAAAACATCCTGTTCGACCGCGAATATGCCGATATCCCTGATGATTGGCCCCATGTGGTGGTTGTCGGTGCCGGTTTTGGCGGTCTGGCCGCTGTGGAACGGCTCAAGCGCTTGCCGGTTCGGATCACGCTGATCGACAAGCGCAATTACCACCTCTTCCAACCGCTACTGTATCAAATCGCGACCGCGACTCTCAATCCCGCCGACATCGCGACGCCAATCCGCAGCCTGTTTCGCCCCGATGGCAATGTCCGTGTTTTGAAAGGCGCGGTGAAGGGCGTGGATACTTCAGCGAAGAGTGTTTCGTATGCGACCGATGCGGCTCACGATCAGGTGTTGCATTATGATTCTCTGGTCCTCGCAACCGGTGCGACGCACAGCTATTTCGGGCGCGACGAATGGGGCGCTTTTGCGCCGGGCCTGAAAACGATTGAGGATGGCGTTGCGGTGCGCGCATCAATTCTCAACGCTTTCGAACAGGCTGAGGCATCCGGTGATCCGGAAAGGATCAAACGCCTGCTTACCTTTGTGATCGTCGGCGCCGGTCCTACGGGCGTGGAATTGGCCGGTGCTATTGCAGAGCTTGCCAAAATCAATGTTGCTCGCGAATTCAGGACAGTTGATCCGGCCAGCGCGCGGGTGGTGCTGGTCCAGTCCGGCCCGCGTATCCTGCCCGCGTTTCCGGAAAGCCTTTCTGACAAGGCTGCAAAATCGCTGGAAGAGCTCGGCGTCGAAATCCGCACCGGTGGACGCGTAACAGAGATAGCCAGCGAATTTGTGCGGATCGGCGATGATAAGATTATCGAGACAGAAACTGTTCTTTGGGCAGCCGGTGTGGCCGCATCACCGGCTGCACAATGGCTTGGGGCGGAAAGCGACCGATCGGGACGCATTCAGGTGAATGACTATCTGCGCGTCAAGGTGGAGGGCGGTGTTCTCGATGATGTGTTTGCCATTGGCGATACCGCAGGAAGCAATGGGTGGAACGGAGAACCCGTCCCCGGCCTTGCCCCGGCGGCAAAACAGGCGGGCGTCTATGTCAGCAAGGTCGTAGAGGCGGAATTGCTGGGCAAGCAATGTCCGGGGCCCTTTGTCTACAAGCATCAGGGCAGCCTCGCTACAATCGGACGAAAATCTGCGGTTGCCGATTTCGGAGCGTTCAAGCTTTCGGGAAATCTGGCATGGTGGCTGTGGGGCCTCGTTCATGTCGGCTTCCTGTCGGGAGCTCGAAACCGGATCACCGTCGCCGTGAACTGGGCGTGGAGCTTCTTTGCGCAGCATTCCGGCGTGCGGTTGATTACCGAAAAACAGGTCTAGATCAGGCCTTTCGACCGCAGGCTGACATGCCCTTCGCGTCCGACGATAACGTGATCGTGCACAGTGACGCCCAGCAAACGACCGGCTTCGGCGATTTTCTGTGTTATCTGGATGTCGGCCCGGCTCGGCTCAGGATTGCCGCTGGGGTGATTGTGGACCAGGATTAGCGCACTCGCACCGACGTCCATCGCTCGGCGGATCACCTCGCGCGGATGGATCGCCGCTTCGTCAATGGAGCCGTCCCCGACATGGTGATCGTCGATAAGGCGATTTTTGGTATCGAGGTATAGCACACGCACACGCTCAACAGTCAGGTGCGCCATATCGATGGCAAGGTAATCGAGCAGGGCCTGCCAGCTGCCCAGAACCGGTTTCTGGATAACTTCGCTGCGTGCCATGCGCCGTGCAGCGATAGAAACGCTCTTGAGCGCTGCGGCGCTGGTTTCACCCACGCCTTTTACCCGTTGAAGCGCGTTTGGGTCGGCATTGAGTACGCCGGATAGGGATCCGAATGTCTTCAACAGCTCTTTTGCGATAGGTTTGGTATCACCCTGCTTGATGGCGGCGAACAGCAGGTATTCGAGCACTTCGTAATCGGCGAGCGCTTCCGCACCGCCTTTCAGCATCCGCTCACGCAGCCGTGCTCTGTGTCCGGCGCCGGCATGTTTTCCTCCATCAGAGGAGGAAGCCTGGGATGACTGCCTGGATTCCGGCCCGAAATCGAAACTCTCGTCAGCTTCTGGCAAGCTGTCCCCCTGCAAAGGCGTGATGCCCACAATTTCCCTTTGGCTTCATTGCCTTTGCCTGAGGATACGCGCAAGTGTGAGCTGATAATGGCCGCTGTTGACGAGGACATCGATACCCGCCCGCGAAAGCGGCGATTGCTGCCGCAAAAGCGCAGGTGGCGGGCACTGTTGCTGGTCCTCTCGCTTGTGGGACTCGCTTTCATCTGGGCGTGGATGTCGCGCGAGCAGATTGCAGGCAATTTGATCGAAACAGAATTGCAACGCCTTGGGCTTCCGGCGAGTTACGACGTAGTGTCCGTCGGCCCGCAGCAGCAGCGATTGCGCAATCTGGTTATCGGTGATGCCAACGCGCCCGACCTCACAATAGAAGAAGTGGTGGTCAATCTCGAATACGGTCTCACCGGGCCATACATCGACAATGTCGAATTGATCAGGCCAAGGCTGTTTGGCAGTTTCATTGACGATACAGTGAGCTTTGGCTCCCTTGATCCGGTCCTATTTGCTGAAAGCGATGAGCCCGCTGGCCTGCCCGCACTTGACCTGGCGATCCGCGACGGACGCGGACTGATCGAGACCGGATACGGACCGATTGGTCTGAAAATAGACGGCGAGGGTCCACTTGATGATGGTTTTGCCGGAAAGCTCGCTGCGACAGCGCCCGGAATTGGTGTGACTCAATGCCGTGCGCAGGGTGCAACGCTTTACGGCGATGTGATTACAACTGGTGGCACGGCTTCATTTACCGGTCCGATAAGGGCGCGTGATCTTTCCTGCGAAAGCGCCCGTCTGGAAAAGGCCGATATCGGCGCGCAAGTTCAGCTTTCGCCGGATTTCTCCCAGGTTGAAGGGGACGTGCAGCTTTCAGCCTCTGACGCAGCCATCGCTGGTAACACCATGCGCGGATTGAACGGCAATGCCCGCTTTTCCTACGGGGAGGGTGGATTGACGCTGACCCACGATCTGCAAGCGACAAGGATTGCAACGCACTATGGGTCGCTGGAGACCCTCGGGATCGATGGGAGCCTAGCCGGTAATGCCGACTTCGAAAAGGTCGAGTGGGATGGCAATTTCTCTGGCGCAGGGGCGCGGTTGCTGGCTGAAAGTTCGGCAGAATTGGCAAGGCTTGCCGGTTCTGCCGAGGGCACGCTACTCGCGCCGCTGCTGCAAAAGTTTGACCGCAACGTACAGGTGGCGCTCGCCAATGGCGCATTGTCCGGCCGTGCCATACTAAGATCGGAAGGTGAGCGGCTGAGCGTCATCATTCCGGAAGGCCGCGTCAACAGCGCCAATGGCGATACAGTGCTGGCCCTGTCCCGCGTCAACTGGACGAACGGAATTGGTGCCACCGAGACCAGCGGCAATTTCATGACCGGTGGTGCCGGGTTGCCGCAGATCAATGGCCGGATGGAGCAATCGGCGGGCGGAACGCCTGCGCTGCGGCTGACCATGGCACCATATACTGCGGGCGAGAGCGCCCTGGCTTTGCCGCGCATGCAGGCGGTGCAGGGCAGAAACGGGGCATGGAGCTTCGCTGGCACTCTTGCGGCGACGGGGGCTATCCCAGGTGGATCTGTTCGCGCTCTGGAGGTTCCGCTTGAGGGAGTTTGGCAGCCTTCGGGCACTTTGCGGATTGGCAGCTCGTGCAGCGTGATCCGCTTTGCTTCGCTCAATCTTGCCCAGTTGACCCTTGATAAGCAGCAGATCGAGCTGTGTCCGGAACAGGGCCGCTCCATCATAAGCTATGATGAAGAGCTGCAAATTGCCGCGCGAACGGGCGAGATTGTGCTTTCCGGCGAATTGGCGGGCTCCCCTGCCGGGCTGGCGGCGTCTTCTGCCACGCTGCGCTATCCGGGTCCATTTACGCTTGAGAATGTGCAGGCTGTGATCGGTGAGCAAGGCACGGCCGTGCGGCTTTCGGCTGGAGAGCTGAGCGGGGAGATGGGCGCGGCGCCGGGGGGAACATTCGCCGCCGGCAGCGCGGCGCTCGATCTGGTTCCGCTGGATCTATCTGAAATGAGCGGTCGGTGGAATTACGGAGCCGACGGGCTGGTCATTGAGCAGGGGGAGTTTCTGCTTAC
>CALLQC010000115.1 GCA_938015255.1 uncultured Erythrobacter sp. | reverse complement strand
TTGCTCGGCCTCGTTTCTGTAAAGTTTGAAACCGGCGCCGGAGGTGCGGATGATCTTGCGCTGGCTTATCTCAAAGAGGAAGCGGGCGAGGAATTGCGCCAGCTCGTGCGAGAGCGGCGCGATGCGCAAACCGATACGCCTATTGCCCATGCAGATGGCGCCGCCGCCCACCGCACCAAAGAGGAGGCGAGATCGCTTTTCCACATGGGGCCGGGGCGGCTGTTTCGCTTTGGACTGTTTGAGTTTTCGCTCGCTGTTTTCGCGGTCCTGGGCGGCTTGCTTCAATATGCTGACAGTTTTATCGATTTTGAAATCTGGGATCCTGACCTGTGGCAGGGCATCCTTGAGGAGCAAGGCAGCACGATCGCCGCGCTGGGCCCCAATGCGCAGGTCGTAAGTGCGGTTTTTGGAATAGCCGCGCTGCTTTTCATCGGGTCGGCGACGGGCATGGTGCGCGTATTCACCCGTGAATGGGGCTTCCTGCTTGAGCGGACAGCACGCGGTTTTCGCCGCCGCCGCGGTCTTTTCACGAAGACTGATGTTGTGATGCCGGTGCACCGGGTTCAGGGTATCAGGATCGGCACGCGCATGATCCGTTACCGGTTCGGCTGGCATTCGCTACGTTTTATCAGCCTGGCTCAAGACTCCGGCTCTTCCAGCCATGTCGTTGCGCCGTTCGCGAGAATGGATGAGATCGGCGATGTCGTAGACGCAGCGGGTTTCTGTTTGCCTGCAGCGGAAACCGACTGGCATCTCGCGAGCAGGAATTACCGGGTCGACAGCATGGTGATCGATTCGCTCGCATTCTTCATCGCAGCGATCGGTGTGTATGTCGGATATACGTTCAACGGGGCGGATTGGCTGCCATGGGTCGCGGCCGGACTGATTGCTCTGGGCGCCTTTTCCGCAGCGGCAGCGCTTTATTCGTGGCAATTCAAACGCCATGCGCTGGATGACACACAGATCATGTCGCGCGCGGGATTGCTTTCGCCGCAGACGCAAATCGCGACCCGGCTGAAACTGCACTCTGTCGAACTGGCGCAAGGCCCGATTGCGCGGTGGCGTGGTTACGCCACAGTCCACCTCGGCCTTGCAGGAGGTGAGTTTGCCATTCCCGGCGTCCCAATCGAGCGCGCGCAGCAGGTTCGCCGTAAAGTACTAGATACGATAGCGGCGACAGACTTTTCCGAGCTGGAGAATGGCTAGGCTCTGAGCTCCGCCCAATCCGGGTTCTCGTCAAATTTCTTGGCCACATACCAGCATTGCGGAACGATCTTGAAGTTCTGTTCGCGGGCATCGGTGACAAGTCGCTCAACCAGGCGGGCTGCTATCCCCCTGCCGCCAATGGCTTTGGGTACAATCGTATGTGTCGCCACGCGCACCCCTTCACTCTGAGGCTCCCACTCCAGAGTGCCCTGATGGGTTTCGCCTTCAATATTGGCCACATATTTGCCGCCCTGACCTTGCACGTGGTGGGTGATTGTAACTTTGGCTTGATCCGACATTCATGCGTCTCCTTCTTGCCAATAACGGGCAGGCGGTTAGAGGCGTTCCATCATGACCAAATTCCTATCCGACAATGCGGCGCCGGTTCATCCGAAAGTGTGGGAAGCACTGCGCGCAGCAGATGAAGCGGATGATCCCTATGATGGCGACGCGCTGTCGGCGCAGCTCGACGAGCGCTTCACTGATCTGTTCGGGCGCGAATGCGCAGGGCTGTGGGTGGCAACGGGCACCGCAGCAAATTGCCTCGCGCTCGCGACGATGTGCCAGCCGCACGGCGGCGTGGTGTGCCATGAGGAAGCGCATATCGAGGTGGATGAGGGCGGCGCTCCCGGCTTTTATCTCCACGGCGCAAAGCTGATGCTGTGCCCGGGCGAGAGCGCGAAACTGACGCCGGAAGGTATCGCCGCGCTGATCGATCCCATCCGCGATGACGTGCATCAGGTGCAGCCGCATGCCATCGCCGTCACGCAGGCAAGCGAATATGGGCGGACCTATTCTTCGACAGAGCTTGCCGCGCTTTCCGGTTTTGCCAAGACGCGCGGCCTCGGCCTGCATATGGATGGAGCGCGCTTTGCCAATGCTGCGGCATTTTTGAATGGCAAAGCGCATGATGCAGCGGGCATGGTCGATACGCTGGCGTTCGGCTTTATCAAGAATGGCGGGATGAGCGCAGAGGCGGTTGTCCTGTTCGATCCAACGCAGGCCGATCTGGTAAAGTATCGCCGGAAACGGGCGGGGCATCTCCAATGCAAGGGGCGCTATCTCGCGGCGCAGATTATCGCCATGCTTGAAAACGGATTGTGGCTGGCCAATGCGCGCCACGCCAACGCGGCGGCTGCCGACATCGCGAGCGGTTGCGGCGAACGGCTGATGCACCCTGTCGAGGCGAACGAACTTTTCGTGCGATTGAGCGCGGAAGAGCGGGAGGCCTTGCGGACGCAGGGGTTCGAATTCTACGATTGGGGCGCGGATGCCGCCCGCTTTGTCACGGCATGGAACACCCGCGATGAAGACGCGGCGGCGCTGGGCCGGGCAATCGCATCTTTATGAGTGTTGAACTGTGAGCGCAGCTGAAACCAGCATGCTCAGCTGGCGGGTGATAATCCCTTTCCTGCTGACCGGCACAATCTGGGGCTCGACCTGGTTCGTGATCACCGGGCAGATCGATGGTGTTCCGGCTGCGTGGTCGGTGTTTTATCGTTTCGCGCTGGCCACGCCCGCATTGTTCCTCGTCGCTTTCCTGATGAAGCGACGGCTGAAGCTGACGCGGCCGGAACACGTTCTTGCCGCCATTGTCGGCGTTTTTCAGTTCAGCGGGAATTTCCTGTTTGTTTATCACGCCGAGCTCTACGTTACCTCCGGCATTGTCGCGATGATGTTCGGCCTGCTGATGGTGCCCAACGCCCTGTTCGCTCGCATCTTCCTTGGCGAGAAAATGCAGGGCGGCTTTCTGCTTGGCAGCATGGTCGCGATTGCCGGCGTGTCGTTCCTGCTGGTGCATGAATGGCGTGCCAATCCGGATGCCGGTGTGATCGGCGGGAATGTAACCCTTGGGATATGGCTCGCTATGCTGGGCATTCTTGCAGCGTCCGTGGCAAATGTGATTCAGGCCAATCCGACCGGACGCGCCGTACCGATGGTCAGCCTGCTTGCCTGGGCGATGCTTTATGGAGCAATCTTCGATCTTGGATTTGCGCTGCTCACCGCTGGCCCGCCGCCGCTGCCGACAAGCGGCAATTACTGGCTTGGCATCGTTTATCTGGCGCTGATCGGATCGGTGGTTACCTTTCCGCTGCATTACAATCTTGTACGCGAGATTGGCGCAGGGCGCACCGCCTACAATTCCATCCTCACAATCTCGGTCGCGATGCTGATATCGACGCTGTTCGAAGGGTATGAATGGACCTGGCTCACCGCAGGCGGAATGGTGCTTGGCGTGATCGGTATGGTGTTAGCGCTACGCTCGCGCCAGCGCCGTTAGACCGTCAACATAAGTGGGATATCGCGGCTCCCAGCCGAGCACGCGCTTGGCCTTGCCATTTGCGACGCGGCGGTTCTCGGAGTAAAATCCCAAGGCCATATCGCTGAGGTTTGCCTCCTCCAGCGTCTGCATTGGCGGCGGCTCCAGTCCAAGCAAATGGCAGGCATACTCAGTCACCGCGTTACCGCTGGCGGGCAGATCATCGCCGAGATTGTAGGCGCCTGGCGGTGCATTACCGGTGAGCGCGGCTACCACACCGCTGGCAATATCATCGACATGGACCCGGCTGAACACTTGATCTGGAAGGTCGATCCGCCGCGCCTTGCCCTCGCGCACCCGATCCAGCGCGCTGCGACCCGGGCCGTAGATGCCCGGCAGCCGGAAGACGCGCGCACCGAGCTTCACCCATAATGCGTCCGCTTGCGAGCGCGCATCGCGCCGCCCGGTGCCGGTGGGCGAACTTTCATCGACCCATGCGCCATCCGTGTCTCCATAGACACCAGTGGATGAGAGATAGCCGTACCATGCTAGGCCAAAACTGCGGCCATAGCGGTCAAGCACCGGATCGAGCACCGCCTTGCGATCAGGCGGCACCGATGAAAGGACATGGGATGCGCGCCCAAGCGCGGCCATCACCGCCTCATTATCTTCGAAATCGACCGTTCCATCGCTCCCGGTCGCCTCCACCTGCCAGCCGCGCGCTTCCATTGCGGCAGCGATCCGCTTGGCCGTGTAGCCGAGCCCGAAGATGAGGAGGTGGCCGGGCTCGCTCACTGGTTTAGATACCCCTCTGGCGGCGTGGTGATCTGCGGGTTGTCGATATTGTCCTCCTTCCACTGCATCGACCGGCGCACGCGGTTCTCGCCCGAGGGATGCGTGTAGAACAGGAATTCCTCAAGCGCTCCGGGTTCCAGCTTGCGATACTCCGACAGCCGCATCGCCGCGCGTGCAAACCCGTCAGGCTCCTTCGCCACTTCAAGCCCGAACGCATCAGCCTCGTTTTCCTGTACCCGCGTGATGTTATTGAACGCGGGTGTGGCGAGCATGAAATACACTGACAAGATGATGCCAAGCACCGGGATCGAAGCCGGATCGGCGAGATCGCGCACGCCCCATCTGTCGCCATTTCGTGCGATCAGCCATGGCGCGATGCGGGCCGTGAGGAACAGGCCCAAACCGAAGACAGCGAGCATCATCAGGCCGCGCTTGTATCCGTGGCCAAGGACATAATGCCCAAGCTCGTGCCCCATGACCGCCACGATCTCTTCCTCGCTGGTGCGTTCGAGCAGATTGTCATTCAAGGAAATACGAATGGTCGGGCCGAGGCCGGAAACATTGGCCGAAACGCGTTTGTGCTGCTTCGACTGATCGAAGACATAAATGTTTTCGGCTGGCACATTGTTCGCCTGCGCCATCGCGATGATCCGGTCGCGCAGCGGCCCGTCTTCCATTTCAGTGTAGGTGTTGAACAGAGGAGTGATGAAAACGGGGGAAATCAGTACGCCGATAAACAGAAACAGGCCAACAACGCCTGTCCCCCAGAGCCACCAGCGCTTGGGCGATCGGCGGATAACCGAATAGATCACTGCGATTGCCAGCGGTGCGACAGCCAGGCTGATCGCAAAGCCGATCAGGCTTTCTCCAAACCAGCTGCCAAAGCTTGAATCGAGCAAGTCGTATTGTTTCTCGCGGTAAAAGCCGGTGTAGACTGACCAGGGAAGCGCAATGACCCAGCCTGCAATTGAATAGAGCAGGGCGGTCAGCCACGTGATCGCAAAAGGCCGTTTGAACCAACGCTCACCCAGATCGCGAAACGCGGCAGCCATGCGGAACCGCAAAAACAGCCAGTCGATCACCACCGCGACAATTGTGCCCAGCAGGATCAACCAATATCCACCTTCGAAATAGGCGTCCGATTTTTCACGCGCCGGCCCTTGCAAAGTTTCGAGATAAACGCGCGTCGCCCCCTCCACATCAAAGCCTGACGCGGCGTTCGCCATAAGATCCAGTATCACGGTGCCCACCCTTCTTTGTTTTGTGTGTCGTGAAGATGCCGGATCTTGAAGTCAATTCGGCCCGCCGGCGCATTCTACCAATGATCGGCCAGGTTCGATAACTGGCTCCGCCGGAGATGCAGAATGGCTGGACGCAGCGCGAATTCGTCTTACATCGTCATGCCATGGACATCGCAACAACCCCGACAAACCCCGAAGGCAACCCCGAACTCGCCGATGCGGCGCGGATGCCGCAAGAGCCACCCGTTATTTATCGCAAGGATTACGAACCTTATCCCTGGCGCATCCCGCAAACCGAACTTGAATTCGAACTGGGTCTCGAAGCCACGCGGGTAACGTCACGTCTGACCGTGGAGCGTAATCCCGAATATGTCACCGCTGGGCGGGATGCTTCGGTGATGAAGCTCAACGGAGACGGGTTGCGCGCTGACAGCGTCAGCATCGATGGCGACATGGTGGATGACTGGACCATGGATGGGCCCGATCTGGTTCTGACCCTGCCAGGCGATGCGCACTCGGTGGAGATTGTCACCACGATCGACCCCAGCGCCAACACGCAGCTGATGGGGCTCTATGCTTCGGGCGGCATGCTTTGCACCCAGTGCGAGGCAGAGGGGTTCCGCCGCATAACCTTTTTCCCGGATCGGCCCGATGTGCTGTCCACCTTCCGCGTCAAGATGACCGGACCCAAAGCGCAGTTTCCCATTCTGCTGTGCAATGGCAACAAAGAGCGTGTCGGTGACAATGCCGATGGGACGCATTGGGCCGAGTGGTACGATCCTTGGCCAAAGCCGTCCTATCTCTTCGCTCTTGTGGCGGGCGATCTTGCTGCCAACTCGGGCACGTTTAAGACGATGAGCGGGCGCGAGGTCGAGCTGAATGTCTGGGTGCGCGAGGAAGATCTGCCGCGGACCGACCATGCGATTGAATCGCTGAAGAAATCGATGAAGTGGGACGAGGAAGTGTTCGGGCGCGAATACGATCTGGATCTCTACAACATC
>CALLQC010000114.1 GCA_938015255.1 uncultured Erythrobacter sp. | reverse complement strand
TTTCGAGCTGAAGGGCTCGGGTATGAAGATGGGAGGCGGGGCGAAGCCTTTTGGCGTCGACGCCGGCAAGGTTCCCCCGTTGGCGCGAAAAGTGATTTGCGAAGGAGCAGAGTGGCGCGGCCTCCATATCTTTACGGGCAGCCAGGCCTTAAGCGCAGAAGCTATCATAGAAACTCAAGGTAACGTGCTGAGTTTGGCTGATAACCTTTCTGTGGAGATTGGGGCAAGCCTGCCAAAACTCAATATGGGCGGCGGGTTCGGAATCCCTTATTTTCCCGGAGACGCGCCGCTCGATTTGGAGCAGGTCGGCAATGCGCTGCACCAATATGTCCGCGACCTGCCCGTTTCCCTCGAACGAACCGAATTGTGCCTGGAGCTGGGACGTTACCTGGTCGGAGAGGCCGGTGTGTATCTGTGCCGTGTCGTTGACCGCAAGGAAAGTCATGGTGTCACCTACCTTGTGACCGATGGCGGCCTGCATCATCAGCTTGCAGCCTCGGGCAATTTCGGAACGGTTGTTCGGCGCAATTACCCCGTGGCAGTCGCCAATCGCTTCGATGTGCCCGGCGAGGAGGTGGTTAATGTGGTCGGGTGCCTGTGCACGCCTCTGGACCGGTTAGCCGATTTAGCTCACCTGCCACGCGCAGATGTTGGAGACGTGATCGCAGTGTTTTGCGCTGGAGCCTACGGAGCAAGCGCTTCGCCGGCTGCATTTCTTGGACATGGGCCTGCGGCCGAAATGCTCGTGTAAGCTGGGATTAACTCTTGGTAAACCGCTGTCCCGAAACGGGATAGCAGGCCAATTCACCCTCTATCACTAACACAATGTTCACCATTTTGAGCCATGGAGATCCGGTCATTCGCGTGTCTCGGTGCAGCAGGTCGCTCCTGCATGACCGTATCGAGAAACGCGGCACAAAGGCCAAGGATACGTATCGATGCTCAATTCGCTGTCACTTTCCCGACTTGTCGGGATTTCTATTGCACCTCTGGCGCTTGTCGCTTGCACAACCGGTGGTCCCGAACTGCCGCCTGCAACGTACGGTCCCGCGCCAGAAGCGCCGACAGAAGAATACATCATCGGACCGCTTGACCAGATCACCGTACATGTCTGGCGAAACCCTGAACTGAGTGCCGAAAAGATCCAGGTGCGCCCGGACGGCCGGATCACCATGCCGCTGGTGCGGGACATGGATGCTGTGGGCAAGACGCCAACGCAGCTTCAGGACGACATCAGTGCCGAGCTCGAACAATATATCGAACAGCCGATCGTATCGGTGATCGTGAACGAATTCGTCAGCACTTTTGAGCAGCAGATCCGCATCGTCGGTTCGACGGAACAGCCTGCTTCTCTGCCATATCGGGCAAACATGACCGTGCTTGACGCGATGATTGCAGTCGGCGGTCTGGGTGAGTTTGCATCAGGCAACAGTGCCAAGCTGCTCCGCTACGAAGGGCCCGAGAAGGAGCAGAAAGAATACCGTCTGCGCCTTGCCGACCTGCTGAAGCGAGGCGACAGCAGCGCCAATGTGATGCTGAAACCGGGTGATGTGATCATCATCCCCGAGAGCCGTTTCTAGAGGGCTCTGACTGCATATGAACGATATCGTCGAAGAATTGCGCACAGCGCTGTTTCAGGTCTGGCATCGCCGCTGGATCGCGCTCGGCGTTGCCTGGGCTGTCTGTCTTCTGGGCTGGTTGGTCGTGGCTCTGATCCCGAATTCCTACGAGTCGAAGGCGCGGATTTACGTCGAAGTCGATGACGTTCTGTCCGAACAGCTTGGTATGGCCGGCGATGGCCGGGAAGAGATCATGAAGGTGCGGCAAACTCTGGTCAGCACGAAAAACCTGAAAAAGGTGATCAGTTCTACAAAGCTTGGTCAGGATATTACCGAAGCATCCCAAATGGATGTTGCGGTCGCTGATCTGGCCGAACGCGTTAAGGTGACCAGCCAACAGGACAATCTGTTCGAAATCGTCGCCACGGTAGGAAAGCGAAATCTTTCCGATGCGGAGAACGCCGTTCTTGCCCGCAATGTCGTTCAAAAGCTGCTCGACATATTTCGGGAAGATCACATCTCGGGCAACCGCGCCGATATCAACAGCGCAATTGCCGAGCTCGACGATCAGCTGGAAGAGCGCAAGCAGGAGCTGGAATCTGCCGAAGAGCGGCGGCTCGCATTTGAGTCGCAGTATCCGGAGCTGATCGGGGGATCGGCAACTTTGTCGACCAAGATCCAGCAGGCCCGCACCGAGCTGCGCGACATAGATGCCGATCTTGCCGCTGCAACCAGTGTGCTTGCACAAATGAATGCGCAGCTCGAAAGCACGCCGCGCACAATCGTTGGCGGCCAAAATGCAGTTGGCCCGCGTGCGGCCCTGTTCCAGGCGCAATCCCAGCTTGCAGAGCTTCGTGCCCGAGGGCTGAAGGATGGCCATCCGGACGTGGCCTCTTCGCTGAAGCAGATTGAGCTCCTGCAAAAGCAGGTTCAGGCGTCAGGGCCGAACGATGCCGGGGGCACTCCCAATCCGGCGTATTCATCGCTGTTGGCGATCCGCGCTGACCGCCAGGCGAACGTTGAATCACTTCAGGCCCGCCGCGCAGCGCTGCAATCCCAGGTTGCATCCCTGATGGCGAGTCAGGCCAGCGAGCCGGAAGTCGCTGCCGAAGCAAACCGTATCAGCCGCGACTACGAAGTATTGCGCAACAATTATGAAAAGCGTCTGCAGGACCGCGAAGAGCTGCGTACCCGCGGCAATGTCGTGGACGAGACAAGCCAGTACAAATTCGACCTGATCGATCCGCCCGTTGTGCCGCAGAAGCCTGCTGCGCCGAATCGTCCATTGCTCTTGCTGGGCGTATTGATTGTTGGCGTGGGCGCAGGTGCGGGTGCAGCCTATGCGCTTGGGCAGCTGAAATCGGGATTTGCCACACCACAAAAGCTCGAACGTGCGTTTGATCTACCCGTTATTGGCTCAATTTCTCTGACCATTTCCGAAGCTGCGCAGGCGCTCAAGCGTCGCCGGCTCAAACAGTTTGCTGGCGCCAGTGCAGGCCTGGTCGGAGTGTTTGTGATCTTGCTCGCGATTGAGGTTGTCTCTGTCGCTACGGTCGCGTGACGGACGAAGGACTGAAACGATGACTGACCAAAGCAAGATCGATCAGAAAAAGGCCAAGCGCGCATCCCTGTTGGAACGTGCGGATGTGACATTTGGGCTCGACAATCTGGGCGCAGCAAAGGTTCCTGCAAACCTGCCAAAGCCAGCCCAGCGGCTGAAAACAGAGCCGGAGGCGGCGCCTTCCCGTGCCGCGCCGCAGGCGGCAAACCTGCCCGCGGCCGAAAGCGATGGACCTTCGCCTGCCCCGGCGCGCGCAATCGCGCTTTCAGGGCCGTATCAGGAAATTGAGCGATGGGTTTTGGCGGAAGCCGGTCTTATCGTTCCGGAGGACCCCGTGTCGGGCCTGCTCGAAGAATTCCGCATCGTTAAGCGCGATCTAATTGCCGATGCGCGTGTTTCGAAAGACTCCAAGCAGCGCCGAATTCTCGTGTGCTCCCCGCATCAGGGCGAGGGAAAGACTTACTGCGCTATCAATCTCGCGATCGCGATGGCAGCGGAGCGCGATGTCGAGGTCCTTCTTGTCGATGCGGATGTCATTCGTCCGTCGATTGCAAGGCGACTAGGTATCGAAAGCGATCGCGGATTTATGGATGCCTTGGCGGATCCCTCCGTGCAGCCTGAAAAGCTTGCAATCCGCACAGATATAGAAGGGCTTTTTGTCCTGCCTGCCGGAACAACGCGTTCAAGCGATGCTGAGCTGCTCGGAAGCGAGCGCACTGCGGATATTCTTGACCGGTTCACCGCTGGTGCACCGAACCGGTTCGTGATCTTTGATACGCCGCCTGCATTGGCGGCATCCCCCGCAGCAGAGCTCGCCGCGCATGTTGGCCAGACAATGCTGGTCGTGCGGGCTGATGAGACAAGCCGCGCCGCGCTGGAAGATGCGCGTCAGCTTCTGTCGGCCTGCGGTAACATCAAATTGCTGCTCAATGCAGTTCATTTTAGCCCATCCGGTCGCCGTTTTGGCGAATATTACGAGAAGGGGGATTGATCATGCGCACGCTCAAAGCATGCCTGTTGATCGGCCTTGCCACCAATTTCGTCACGGCTGCTTTCGCTCAAAGCGATGGCGGCGAACAAAGCAATGTTGTCATCCAGCCATACATCGAAGTCAGCCAGGTAATCTCTGCCCAGATTGCGCCGGGAGACGATGTGATCAC
>CALLQC010000113.1 GCA_938015255.1 uncultured Erythrobacter sp. | reverse complement strand
CCTCGAAAACGAAGACGGCACCAAGACCGAAAAGCTGCCGCGCTTTGCCGATATGGCCGAAGTGCACCAGGCGCTCGAAACCAAGGCTGTTACGCTCCACACCAAGATTCTCGCCCGCGTTCCGCAGGCGGATGAAGATGGCAATGTGGCTATGAAGCGCTTTGTGACCACGCCGGGCCGTATGCTGATTGGCGAATGCCTGCCGAAAAACCACAAGGTTCCTTTCGACATCATCAACCGCCTTCTGACCAAGAAGGATATCGGTGACGTGATCGACGAAGTGTACCGTCACACTGGTCAGAAAGACACGGTGCTGTTCGCGGATGCGATCATGGTTCTCGGTTTCCGCCACGCGTTCAAGGCGGGCATCAGCTTTGGCAAGGATGACATGATCATCCCGGATTCGAAGGTCAAAATGGTCGACGAAACCAAATCGCTGGTCGCCGATTACGAGCAGCAATATCAGGACGGCCTGATCACCCAGCAGGAAAAGTACAACAAGGTGATCGATGCCTGGTCGAAATGTGGTGACCTAGTCGCAGACGCGATGATGGCCGAAATTAAGGCCACACCGATCGACAAGGATGGCAAGGAAGCGCAGATCAACTCGATCTACATGATGAGCCACTCCGGTGCGCGTGGTTCGCCAGCGCAGATGAAGCAGCTCGCCGGTATGCGCGGCCTGATGGCCAAGCCGTCGGGCGAGATCATCGAAACGCCGATCATCTCGAACTTCAAGGACGGTCTGACCGTTCTTGAATACTTCAACTCCACCCACGGCGCGCGTAAGGGCCTGGCGGATACCGCGCTCAAGACGGCGAACTCGGGTTACCTGACCCGCCGTCTGGTCGACGTGTCGCAGGACTGCACGATTGTTGTCGAGGACTGCAAGACCGAGAACGCGCTCGAAATGCGCGCCATCGTTCAGGGCGGCAGCGTCATCGCATCGCTGGGCGAGCGTATCCTTGGCCGCACCGTGGCCGAGGACATCATGAACGCTGCAACCGGCGAAGTGATTGTACCGGCTGGCACGCTGATCGACGAACCGATGGTGAAGGACATCGAGGCGGCTGAAGTTCAGTCTGCCAAGATCCGTTCGCCGCTGGTTTGCGAAGCTGATCAGGGTGTTTGCGGCACTTGCTACGGACGTGATCTTGCCCGCGGTACTCCGGTCAATATCGGTGAAGCTGTCGGCGTTATTGCCGCGCAGTCAATCGGTGAGCCGGGCACCCAGCTTACCATGCGTACCTTCCACATCGGCGGTGCGGCGCAGCTTAACGAAACCTCGCATCTTGAATCCATCTCTGATGGTAAGATCGAGCTTCGCGACATGCCGACCATCACTGACAAGAAGGGCCGCATCCTCTCGCTTGCGCGGAACGGTGAAATTGCCGTGATCGATGCAGAGGGCCGTGAGCGCGAAATGCACAAGGTGCCGTATGGTACGGTGCTGCATTTCAAGCACGGGGAAAAGGTCAAGGAAGGCGACCGGCTTGCCGAGTGGGATCCGTTCACTCTGCCGATCATCACCGAGCAATCGGGCGTCGTGAAGTATCAGGACCTCGTCGAGGGTACGACCCTTGAAGAGCAGACCGATGACGCGACCGGCATTGCCCAGCGCGTTGTGACAGAGAACCGGGCAACCGGCCGCAAGAAGAAGGAAGAACTGCGTCCGCGCATGATCCTTCAGGGCGAAGGCCAGACAATCGAGGACGAAACCGATGCGCAGCGTTACATGCTGGCTCCGGGTACGACGCTCTCGGTCGAGGATGGTCAGACGGTTGAAGCGGGTGACATCCTGGCACGTGCATCGCGCGAAGCTGCCAAGACACGCGACATCACCGGCGGTCTGCCGCGTGTGGCCGAGCTGTTCGAGGCGCGCCTGCCCAAGGATATGTCTGTGATCGCCAAGATCTCGGGCAAGATCGAGTTCGTTCGCGAATACAAGGCGAAGCGCAAGATCGCGATCATTCCGGAGGAAGGTGATGCAGTCGAATACCTGATCCCCAAGACCAAGGTGATCGACGTGCAGGAAGGTGACTTTGTGAAGAAGGGTGATACCCTGATTTCCGGCTCGCCCAATCCGCACGACATCCTCGAAGTCATGGGCGTCGAGGCGCTGGCCGAGTATCTCGTCAACGAGATTCAGGAAGTCTACCGATTGCAGGGCGTGAAGATCAACGACAAGCACATCGAGGTGATCGTTCGCCAGATGCTGCAGAAGGTTGAGATCACCAAGGGCGGCGACACCACGCTGCTGCCGGGCGAGCAGGTTGATCTGGCTGAGATGCTTGAGATCAATGGCAAGCTGGGCAAAGGCAAGGAGCCTGCCGAAGGCACCCCGATCCTGCTTGGTATCACCAAGGCATCGCTGCAAACGCGCAGCTTCATCTCGGCTGCTTCGTTCCAGGAAACCACCCGCGTGCTCACGCAGGCTTCGGTTGAGGGCAAGAAGGACACGCTGATCGGTCTCAAGGAGAACGTGATCGTGGGCCGTCTGATCCCGGCCGGAACCGGTGCTGGCATGAACCGTGTCCGCGTAACGGCGTCCAGCCGCGACGCAGCGCTGAAGGCCGCATGGAAGAAGCAGCAGGACAAGCTCGCTGCTGAAAACGCAGCAGAGCCTGAGCCCGCAGCCGATCCGGTTTCGTCCGAGGAAGCCATGAAGGCGGCCATGGGCGGCGGCGGTGAAGCCAGCGAATAATCGCTAGTCCTGCCTCGCAAGACTGAGAGAAAAGACCCCGCTGGAGCGACATGCTCCGGCGGGGTTTTTCATGTTGGGTTCATTCGCGCGTGGCGAAGATACTGGAATGAAACGGCTTTTTGCTCTCTTGTGCTCGGTTGCTGTATGCGCTTGCAATCCTGCTGAAGAACCCCCGACGACAGTTGTCTCGGCCGGCGATCCCGGGACGATTGAGGGAGACTGGACTGTTGTGGCTACCAATGGTCAGCCGTTCACCAATGATAGTGTGAAACTGAGGGCCGGACCGCAAATCGCCGAGTGGAACCCCGGGTGCCAGCAGCTGATGCACCGCTATTGGATCGACGGGGAAAGTTTCATCGGCCAGCGATTGCGATACACGATGTCAGAGGTCGATACGCCAACCAGCAGCCTCCCGCCGCCCTGTCCTCTTGGACTTCTGCCAGAATTGGAAGATGCAATGTTCGCTTTCGATACAGCCGAGACAGTGGAGCGCCTGGAGGGCGGCCGTATCCGGATTTCAGGCGGTGGGCGGAGTGTGACGCTTGAGCGGTGACAGCCCGAATCTTTGGAAAGCGTTATTCCATATGAACAGCACACACACGTTTCTGGCTCTCATTGCCGGTGTGTCCCTGGCCGCGTGCGGGGAAGCGCTGCCTGATAGCGGGCCAATCAATCAGACTGGCGTATCTTCAGACACGCTCGATCTGTCCGGGCATTATCGCATCAGCGCCATGGGTGACGATCCCCTACCCCACGCGATCAAGGTGAGCTTTGATGAGAATGCGGTCTGGTGGGAACCGGCCTGTTCAGGCCAGGGTCTGTCTTATCGACCGTCAGGGGCCAATAAAGTTACGTTCTATGATCCCAATGATCCGGACGAACTGCAAATCGTATGTGATATCGGTTTCCCTCATGAACTTACTCAGCTGTGGGCCAGGCTGGCGGGTGAGCATTCTGTTGCGAAGAATGCCGATCGCAGCCTGACGGTTGATGTTGATGGGGAGCAATGGCTGTTCGAGCCAGCCACCGATCCTTTGCCGAAAACTCTTGCGGGCCAATGGCGGGTCGAGATGATTGACGGTTTAGCGACCGCGGAAATGCGTGAGACGACCGTCTTCTCTGCCGACGATAAGGAAATCTGGTGGAACCCGCGCTGTGCGGGCAAGGTGATGGCTTATTCGATGGACGGCAGTGATTTTGAAATCACACAAGGAGCCTTCACCCCTCCTCCGCCGCCTGAACCGGGTCAGGAGCCGATTTATCCACCACGCGCGATCTGCCCGGTGGGACTGCCGACTTACCTCGTTGATGCCATTCGCGCTCTGGAATCAGCGACACAGGTACAGCGAGCTCATGACAACACACTGTCATTTGCTGGAGGCGGTCATTCTCTTGCGCTTTCGCGCGTGGTTGAATGAGCTCTGGCACCACCAGCTGCTTTCATTATCTGACGCTTCTATCTTCGCGATATGCCGACTATAGGGGCGCGCATGACAACCACCCGTTTTGCCCCTTCGCCCACGGGCCGCCTTCATGTCGGCAATATCCGCACCGCGCTCCACAACTGGTTCCTCGCCAGAAAAGCGGGCGGCGAGTTTGTGCTGCGCATCGATGATACCGATGCTGCGCGCAGCAAAGAGGAATATGTCGAGGCTATCCGTGCGGACCTTGCTTGGCTCGGGATCGGGGCAGACCGCGAGGAGCGCCAGTCAAAGCGGCTCGGGGCCTACGAAGCGGCGTTCGAAAAGCTGCGCGAGGCGGGCCGGATTTACCCGGCGTATGAAACCGCGCAGGAGCTGGAGCTGAAGCGCAAGGTGCTGCTCGGACGCGGGCTGCCGCCGATCTATGATCGCGGAGCGCTGGCCCTGACAGATGAGCAGCGCGCCGCGAAAGAGGCCGAGGGTACCCAGCCGCACTGGCGTTTCAAGCTTGACCACGATGAAAGCATCGAATGGGATGACGGCGTGCGCGGCAGGGCAAAGTTCGATCCCAAGCTGCTTTCCGACCCCGTAATCCGACGCGCGGATGGATCGTGGCTCTACATGCTTCCCAGCACGGTCGATGACATCGATATGGGCATCACCCAGGTGCTGAGGGGCGAGGATCACGTATCCAACACCGCTGTGCAGATACAGATGTTCACTGCAATGGGAGCGCAGCCGCCCGCCTTTGCGCATGAGGCGCTGCTGGTGGGTAAGGAATGCAAGCTCTCCAAACGCCTCGGCTCGCTTGGCTGTGATGCATTTCGTGAGCGCGGGATAGAGCCTGAGACGATCATTGCGCTGCTATCACGGCTGGGCACGTCGCAGCCTGTGGAGCCGATTGCCGAGCGCGCCGTGTTGCTGGACACGTTCGATCTTTCGACGTTCGGCCGCGCACCGGCCAAGTTCGACGATGCCGAGCTGGACCGTATCAACACCGCGATCGTCCACGCCATGCCGTATGATGCCGTGAAGCATCGCCTGCCCGCCGGAATGGACGAAGCAGGGTGGCATGCGGTTCAGCCCAACATCTCAACCGTCGATGAGGTCGCGGAATGGTGGCGGCTTGTCACCGGTCCAATCGATCAGGTCGAATTTTCGGACGAAGACCGTGCCTATCTCGCTGACGCTGCCCAGGTGCTTGAATGGGGTGATGATCCGTGGGGTATGCTCACATCATCGCTAAAGGAAAGCACCGGGCGCAAAGGCAAGGCTCTGTTCCTCCCGCTGCGTCAGGCGCTGACCGGCATGAACCACGGCCCGGACATGGGCGAATTGCTGCCCTTGATCGGTGAAGAACTGGCGAAGAAGAGACTGGCGCGCGCAGCCTCCTAGCCGCCGTGCTTCTCCAGCTCGTCGCCCGACAGGGTTACGATATGCAGGAGATTGGTCGACCCCGGCGTTCCGAACGGCACACCCGCCAGCACGATCTGCTTGGATCCCGCCTCGCCAAAACCGTGGCGCAGGGCCATGCGTTTGCCCTTGGCGATCATCTCTTCAAAGCTGCCGATGTCTTTTGTTGTGACAGCATGTGCGCCCCATAGCAGTGCGACCCGGCGTGCGGTTTTCATCGAAGGCGTGAGCACCAGAATGGGCGTATCCGGGCGCTCGCGTGAGACTCGCCTGGCGGTCGATCCGCTCATTGTGAACACGGTGATCGCGGTAATCGGGACCGTGTCGGCGATTGTCATGCAGCTGTGTGCTAGAGCGTCGGATGTGGTCGCATCGGGCGTTGTCTCGAGGAAGCGTACCCGGTCAAGGTAAAGCTCATCCCGCTCAACCTGGCGCGCGATCGAGTGCATCATGGTAACCGATTCCTCGGGCCAATCACCAGCCGCGCTTTCAGCCGAAAGCATCACCGCGTCCGCTCCGTCATAAACCGCGTTGGCAACGTCCGAAACTTCGGCGCGGGTCGGGATCGGGCTTTCGATCATGGATTCGAGCATTTGCGTCGCGACGATCACCGGCTTGCCTTCGCGCCGGGCGGCGTTGACGATCTTCTTTTGCAGCGGCGGAACCTCATGCGGTTCCAGCTCGACCCCCAGATCGCCGCGCGCGACCATGATGCCGTCTGCCATATCGATAATCTCGGGCAGGCGATTGACCGCCATCGGTTTTTCGATCTTAGCGCACAGCGCGATGCCCTGGCCACCATGCGATGCGATCAGCTTGCGCGCTTCGGCAAGGTCATCGGCGCGCTGGACAAACGAGAGTGCGATCCAGTCGGCACCGTGCTGCACGGCAAAGGCAAGATCCTTGCGATCCTTGTCCGTCAGCGCCGGGATCGGCACCTCGGCATCGGGAACGTTCACCCCTTTCTTGTCAGAGATAACGCCGCCGACTTCGGCGCTGCAAAAGATGCGGTTCTCGTCCGCTTCCTTTACCCGCAGGCGGATCTTGCCGTCATTAATGAGCAGCCGCTGGCCGCGCTCCATGATGCCGAACAATTCAGGGTGGGGCAGGCATACGCGCGTTTCATCGCCGGGCGCGGGGTCACGGTCGAGCGTGAAATGCCCGCCATGGCGGATCACGGCCTTGCCATCCTTGAATGTGCCAACGCGCAGTTTCGGCCCCTGAAGGTCCGCCAGAATAGCGATCGGGCGGTGGAATTCCTTTTCCATCGCGCGCACCGCCTTAATCGTCGCTTCGTGATCCTTGTGGTCGCCGTGGCTCATATTCACACGGAAGGCGTCGGCACCCGCCTTGAAGAGCTTTCGCAGCATTTCGGGTGAACGGCTCGCCGGGCCAAGAGTGGCGAGAATTTTCACTTTGCGCCCGCGCGGGTCGATCCGCGTTTGATCGCGTTTTGCCATTGATCCTATCCCATAGTTCTGTGCACGCTATGACACAGGGATTTTGCAACTCAAGGACTAGGTGACATGGATACGAATTCAGCCGACGCACTGGAGCAGCTTGACGACCAGACAGCGGCAGCAGCGTTTCGCCGGTTGGTGCGCCATTTGCAGCACCGCCACGATGCGCAGAACATCGAACTCATGGGGCTTGCGGGCTTTTGCCGCAACTGCCTGGCAGACTGGATCCGCGATGCGGGCTTTGACGGTGACAAAGCCGCCGCGCGCGCATTGATCCACGGTATGCCGATGGACGAATGGAAAGCGACCCGTCAGCTGCCAGCGACCGAGGAACAGATCGCTGCGATGGAAAAAAGCCTCACGCTGAACAAGCCGGATCTGAGGTAGATTTCACGCCGCTGTGAATTGCCCCCTTTCATGGTCAGGGCGCGCAGCGTATCCGGTGCGTCAACTGATTCTCATACCAATGGAGACCTGCCGAGATGGCCGACGCCACTGATGACCGCCTACGCCTGCTGATCGAGCGCATCGAACGCCTCGAAGAAGAGAAGAAAGGCATCGCCGACGATATTCGTGATGTTTATGCAGAGGCCAAAGCGGTTGGCTACGATGCGAAAATCATGCGCCAGATCGTGCGTCTGCGCAAAATGAAGCCTGATGATCGCAGCGAACAGGAAATGATCCTTGATACATACAAGGCTGCGCTTGGCATGGGCTGATTTTCTAGCCTGGCATTGAATTCTCAACGCTGTGTATTAGATATATAATACAGCAAGAAGGGAGAATTCGAATGGCAGGGCAATGGAAAGACGCACGCGGGGTTACAGTCACCACCACACCGAGTGTGGAGGGGCATCCGATCCAGGAATATTGCGGAATTGTTGTTGGCGAAGTGATCGTAGGCGCGAACCTGTTCCGCGATCTGTTCGCCAATATTCGCGATATCGTGGGCGGGCGCTCGGGCAGCTACGAGCGTATCCTTGCCGATGCGCGCAATCAGGCGATTGAAGAACTGCAAGCCGAAGCAGCGAGCCGCGGCGCGAACGCGGTGGTCGGCGTTGATCTCGATTACGAAGTGATCGGCGACACCGGATCCATGCTCATGGTCAGCGCGAGCGGTACTGCTGTAAAGGTCTAACCCGCGCCCTCTGCCGTCATCGCCAGCGCTGCCACGCCGAATGCAAAACCGTTGTGCAAGGCGTGGAGCAGGATGGCGAAAATCAGGCCGTAATGCACGCGGACATAGGCAGCCATCGTGCCAAGGATCATTTGCGGGATCACCAGCGGTAGCAATACGAGCAGCGCGCCTTCGGTGTAATTGAGCAGATGGATCAGCGCGAAGCCAAGGCTGGAAAGCCAGAATGCGGCTGGGAAGATGGTGTGAAACCAGCGGGGTGTTTCCCGTTTCCACAGCATGATGGCAGCTATCAGGGTCACTAACAGGCCAAGCAGCATCGCCGCGCCGCCTAAAGCGGTCGCCGTGTCCCCATCGGTCGAGCCAGCGGCCAGAGCTGCAACCAGTGCTGCGCCGAGGAAAACGGGGAATGCGACCAAATAACGCGGTCTGCCCGATAGCCAGCTGCGAAATATCAGCTCTTCCAATATCGGGGCGAGCACAACGACGAGCAAAACCGTATTAAGGTTCATCTCCAGCGTGCTGTTGAGGTTTTCAGGCAGTTCCACACCCGCTGCGACAATCCCCATCAGCGCCGTAATGAAAGCGGCCATAATCGCCAGATCCAGTCCCAGCATGCGCAGTGTGCCGGCCCATCCGTGCTGCGCCTGGCTGGCAGTATCGGGCAGGCGCGGGCGCCTGAGGAATGCGGCAAACCGCGCCCATTCTTCGCGAGCTGACGCAGCCGGGATCACGGCATGATCGCTCGCATCGCCATCTGCGTAAACGGCATCGACATTTGCGGGGCTTTTCTGGGCTGAGATGGGGGTTGTGGTCATATCGCTCATCGGTCTAATGCGATGCCAGTTAATTTCAGCTCAAGCCACCCAGAATCGAAGGGCAAAATAGAGTTCTCATGGCAGGCCATTCCAAATTCAAGAACATCATGCACCGCAAGGGTGCGCAGGACAAAAAGCGTTCGAACCTGTTTTCCAAGCTCAGCCGCGAAATCACCGTGGCGGCGAAAATGGGCACGCCTGATCCCGACATGAACCCGCGCCTGCGGCTCGCGGTAAACACGGCCAAGGCGCAGTCCATGCCCAAGGACAACATTCAGCGCGCCATTGATAAAGCGAGCGCGGGGGATGACGAGAATTACGAAGAAGTCCGCTACGAAGGATACGGTCCGGGCGGCAGCGCGATCATCGTCGAGGCGCTGACCGACAATCGCAACCGCACCGCGACAGCTGTGCGTACAGCGTTCTCCAAAAACGGCGGCAATCTGGGCACCGAAGGCTCGGTCGCGCACGGCTTCGAACGGCTGGGCTATATCGAATACGGCGCGGACGCGGGCTCCGAAGACAAAGTGCTAGAAGCTGCTATGGAAGCGGGCGCAGAAGACATTTCTTCTTCGGAAGACGGCCACGAAATCTGGACCGCCGCCGAAGATCTGCACGCTGTTGCCGAAGCGCTGGAAAAGGCGCTCGGCGAAGCAAAGGAAGTGAAGCTCGCGTGGAAGCCGAACCTGACTGTCGAGATGGACGAGAAGAATGCGGGCACGCTTTTGAAGCTGATCGACACGCTCGACGATGATGATGACGTGCAGACCGTCTGGGGCAATTACGAGATCAGCGACGAGGTTATGGAGAAGCTCGACTGAGCTGGCGCGAATGGACCTTTGCCCTGATGCTTGGCGCAGCGTTTTTGATCGCGGCAGCATGGCGTCTGGGCTGGCGGGTCGGGTTGCCATGATCTTGCTTGCCTCGCATAAACTCGTCACCCTGAACTTGTTTCAGGGTCCATTTCCCGATTTCGAGAGCCATGGGTCGGGGCAAAATGGATGCTGAAACGAGTTCAGCATGACGGGTAGGGATTTGCGAGAATGACCATCATCCTCGGCCTCGACCCCTCGCTCTCCTGCACCGGCTGGGGCGTTGTGCGCGTTGATGGCTCGCGGATCGGCCACATCGCCAATGGCCAGATCAAGACCCAAACCAAGGCTCCGATGGCGGAGCGTCTCCATCACGTGCACGGTGGTATCGCGGCGGTGATCGCGGCTTACTCACCAGACCGCGCGGCGTGCGAGGAGGTGTTCGTCAACAAAAACCCGCAATCGACGCTGAAGCTGGCGCAGGCGCGCGGATGCGTGCTTGCAGCGTGCGGCGCATCGGGCCTCATCGTCAACGAACACGCTGCACGGCTGGTCAAGAAAGCGGTCGTCGGCACCGGCGGCGCGGACAAGGCGCAGGTGCAGGCGATGCTCAAAGTGTTGTTACCCGGTGCAGCAATCGAAGGCGCGGACGCCGCAGACGCGCTGGCGGTGGCGATTGCCGATGCGCATCTGTCCTACTCGCCGCAAGGTCGCTAAGCTCGGCTCATGACTTCAAACCGAACCGCTCCGGTGTTCACGATACCAGCGACTGGCACGCCCGCCACTTCGTCTGGCGTTTTGATCGTCTGGACCGTGTTCCATGTGTTCCATCCTGTAGGAGTTCGCCCGTGATCCACATCTATGGCATTCCCAATTGCGACACGGTCAAGAAGGCGCGCAAATGGCTCGATGCGAATGGCACCGCGTACGCCTTTCACGACTACAAGAAAGAGGGTGCTGATCCAGCCAAACTGAAGGCGTGGATCGCGGCGCATGGTGTGGACGTGGTGCTCAACAAACGCGGCACCACCTTCCGCAAGCTCGGCGACGCTGAAAAGGCTGATGCTGGTGATGGCAACAAAGCTGTAACCTTGCTCGTTCAGCACCCCTCCATGATCAAGCGGCCAGTGGTGGAAACGCCTGAGGGCATTCTGGTCGGTTTCAAGGAAGACGAATGGTCCGCACACTTTTCCTGAGCATGGTGGCTGCCGCGCTCGCAATTCCGGGAAACGCCATGGCACAGGATGAGCCCATCGTTATCGCGCATCGCGGGGCATCGGGTGACCGGCCTGAGCACACTCTGGCTGCTTATGAACTCGCGATTGAGCAGGGCGCGGATTACGTCGAGCCCGATCTTGTCGTGACGAAAGATCTGGTGCTTGTCAGCCGCCACGAGAACGAGCTGTCAGGCACCACCGATGTGGCGAGCCGCGAAGAATTCGAGCATTTGCGCAGGGACAAGACGATCGATGGCCAGCGCGTTGCGGGCTGGTTTGCCGAGGACTTCACACTGGCCGAATTGCGCACCCTGCGCGCGAAAGAGCGCGTGCCGAGTGCGCGCCCTGAGAATGCCCGGTTTGACGGGCTCTATCAGGTTCCAACGTTTGCAGAGATAGTGCAGCTCGTGCGCGCAAAGGAAGCTGAAACCGGGCGACGCATCGGTCTTTATCCGGAAATCAAGCACCCCAAATTCCTGCTTGAGGATTCGGGCATTGATATGGTCGATCTGGTGCTGAAGGAGCTGCGCGACCTCGGTATCGGTGCGGAGGATCCGCTGTATATTCAAAGCTTCGAAGTGGGCGTTTTGCGCCGGCTCAATCAGCGCAGCGATTACAAGCTGGTGCAGCTTATTCATCCAGAAGGCGGTCCGGTGGACGAACCGGATATGCGCTATGCGGACATGATCACGCCGACGGGGCTGGAGGAATTGGCCGAATACGCGGACGGCATCGGCCCATGGCTCGGCTATGTCATACGCGAGGATGGATCGACGACGTCGCTCGTCGCGGATGCCCATGCTTTTGAACTGAAGGTCCACCCCTGGACCTTGCGCAAGGAGAACGGCTTTTTGCCCGCTGCGCTTCAAAACGGTGATGGAGCGGCGGCCGACGGCAAATACCGCGCGCTTTGGATAGCTGCCATCGCCAGCGGAGCGGACGGATTCTTCACTGACAATGTGAAGGAATTCATGGAGGTGGCCGGCCAGTGAACGCCAGAATCATCGATGATAACCAGTCGGTTATTGTGTTCGATGGCATGTGTGTCCTGTGTTCCGCCAATGCGCAATTCGTCCTGAAATTCGACCGGAAGGGGTATTTCCGGCTTGCCGCCATGCAGGGCGATACCGGCGCGCAGCTGATGCGGCGGGCGGGACTGGATCCAGCCGATCCGATGAGCCTTGTCGTGTTCGATCAGGGCCGACTGCTTTTGGACAGCGATGCGGTGATCCGCATTTACGAAGCGATGGGCTGGCCATGGCGCGCAGCGGTGCTGGCGCGCGTTATCCCGCGCGCGCTTCGCGATCCGATCTATCTCTTTGTGGCGCGAAACCGTTATCGGATTTTCGGCAAGCGTGAGCAATGCTGGGTGCCCACACCTGAACAGGCGAAACGCATCCTCTAGTGCCGGTGGCGCGCGGCGAGGATGTAATTGAGCGCTTCGTTGTCGGACAGGTGCAGCCCTTTGCCGATACCGTAAGCGATACCGCGCCGCTCAGTCACATGCAGCCCGACCTCGGCCAATAGCTCTTCAAACTCTTCCGGGTTGATGAAGTCTTCCCAGTGATGGGTGCCTTTGGGCACATATCCGACCGCCTCAGCCGCACCTACCAGCAGCACGCGGCTGGCCGCAGTTCGGTTCGGTGTGGACATGACCAGCAGACCACCAGGTGCAAGCCGCGCGGCGACATCGCCCAGAAACGCGCGCTTGTCAGCCACGTGCTCAATCACCTCAAGGCAGGTGACAAGATCGAACTTGCCGATATCGAGGCCCGCCACCTCACCCGCCATATAGCGCACATCAAGGCCCGACATCTCGGCATGCGCCGCTGCGACCGAAACATTCTCTGCGCTTGCATCAACGCCTGTGATGTCTGCACCCAGCCGGGCGAGCGGTTCGCACACGAGGCCGGCGCCGCATCCTATATCCAGCGCGGTCTTGCCTGCCAGTGGCCTGATCGAGTCCCGATCCACATTCCAGTGAGTATCGATTGCCCTGCGTATAAACTCCAGCCGTACCGGATTGACCTGGTGCAGGGAAGCCATCTTGCCTTTGGGATTCCACCAGTCGCGCGCGAGGCCGGAGAAGAACTCGGCCTCTTCGGGGCGGATGGTTACATTTGAGACATTTGCGTTTGCCATGCACCCTCGTTAGCAGCGCGCGTGAACAGTCACCAGCAGGAGTCTTCTGGCGTTGGCGCGTATTGTGATGAAATTTGGTGGAACCTCGATGGCGGGGACCGAGCGTATACGCCGCGTGGCCAATATTGTGCGCGCGCAGGCCGCTGGCCATGATGGCGACCGTAATGAAGTTGCGGTGGTCGTCAGCGCAATGGCGGGCGAAACGGATCGGCTGGTGAATTTCTGCCGCGAAGCCAACGCATTGTACGACCCGGCAGAATACGATGTTGTCGTATCAAGCGGTGAACAGGTGACGAGCGGCCTGTTGGCGCTGACGTTGCAATCGCTTGGCTGCAAGGCGCGCAGCTGGCTGGGCTGGCAAATTCCGGTCAAAACGACCGGCGCACATGCCAAAGCGCGGATAGAGACGATGGACGCGCCTGATATGATTGCGGGTATGGAAAGCGGCGAAGTCGCCGTGGTACCGGGCTTTCAGGGTATTTCACCCGAAGGGCGGGTGAGTACACTGGGACGCGGAGGATCGGATACCTCAGCCGTTGCGGTTGCTGCTGCTGTCGGCGCGGACCGCTGTGATATCTACACTGATGTCGATGGTGTATACACAACCGACCCGCGCATCGTCGCCAAGGCTCGCAAGCTGAAAGCAGTTACTTACGAGGAAATGCTGGAGCTGGCATCTGTCGGGGCAAAAGTGCTTCAGACACGCTCAGTGGGTCTGGCGATGAAGGAAGGAGTGCGCATTCAGGTGCTCTCCAGCTTTGTCGGAGACGACGCCATTCCGGCAGACGAGTTGCCCGGCACACTGATTGTGTCGGATCAAGAAATGGATGAATTGGTGGAGAAGGGCCTGATGGAACGCCAGCTTGTGACGGGGATCGCGCACGACAAGAACGAGGCGAAGATCATCCTAACCCGTGTGCCTGACAAACCGGGCGCGGTGGCGCATATTTTTGAACCGCTTGCCGATGCCAGCATCAATGTTGACATGATCATTCAGAACGTGGGCCGCGACAAAGGCGAAACTGACGTGACCTTTACTGTCCCGCAGGCCGATCTGGCACGCGCCCAGGCAATGCTGGAGGACAAGCGCGACATTATCGGTTTCAACCGCATCATTACAGACAGCAAGATCGCGAAAATCAGCGTTGTCGGTGTGGGCATGAAAAGCCATGCGGGGGTCGCCAGCACCATGTTCCGCGCTTTGTCGGATCGCGGG
>CALLQC010000112.1 GCA_938015255.1 uncultured Erythrobacter sp. | reverse complement strand
ATTCTGGCTCTGGCTCTGGCTCTGGCTCTGGCTCTGGCTCTGGCTCTGGCTCTGGCTCTGGCTCTGGCTCTGGCTCTGGCTCTGGCTCTGGCTCTGGCTCTGGCTCTGGCTCTGGCTCTGGCTCTGGCTCTGGCTCTGGCGTGGGCTCGTCGATGCCGGGCGGCGAGTCAAGCGGCGCAGGAGGAGCGGGCTGGTCCATATGCGCGTCTTCCCCGCGCGCCTCGGCCCGAGACCGCTCTCGGCGCAGCTCGGCAGCGAGAAACAACGCCTTCTCGCGTGCCTCGGTCAGTTCGGCAAAAGCGGATATCCGCATCGATTGCGCGTCAAGATCGGCGCGCTTTGCATCATAGGCGGCGTGGATCGCCGTCTTGTCCGTTGTTTCGGAAATCCCCAGCGCGGACCACGGCCAGCCGCCCCCGCGCCGATTGCTGAAACTAGTGACCAACGCTTTCCCCGCGCTCAAGGCCAGAGGCGGCAAGCTGCTCGTCAATCTGACCGATCAGCCGCTCCAGCCCCTCCTGCGTATCGCTTTCAGCGCGGGCGACGAGCACGTCTTGCGTGTTTGATGCGCGCAGCAGCCACCAGCCGTCACTGGTGTTGACCCGCACGCCGTCGGTCGCGTTGACTTCTTCAACCTGCGGGCCGGGATTTGACGCGAGCCGATCGCTGATCTCCGCAATTGCAGGGAACTTGCGGCTTTCATCGACCTGAAATCGCATCTCCGGCGTATTGAGCATTTCGGGCATGGCGGATTTCAGCTCCGTCACCGATTTGCCCAATCGCGCCGACGCAGCAAGCAGCCGGATGCCGGCATAGAGTGCGTCGTCAAAACCGTAATACGTGTCGGCAAAAAAGACGTGACCGCTCATCTCGCCCGCCAGCGGAGAACCAGTTTCCTTCATTTTGGACTTAATCAGCGAGTGGCCGGTCTTCCACATCAAGGGCTCGCCGCCATGCGCTGCAACGTGATCGAACAGCGCGCGGCTGGCCTTCACATCGGCGATCACAGTCGCGCCCTGATGGGTTTTGAGCACATCCTCAGCATAGATCATCAGCAATTGATCGCCCCAGATTACGCGCCCTTCGCCGTCGATCGCACCGATCCGGTCGCCGTCTCCGTCAAAAGCCACTCCAAAATCGAGGTTCTTCTCCGCGACGAGCGCGCGAAGATCGGCAAGGTTCTCCTCAACGGTTGGATCAGGATGGTGATTAGGAAAATGTCCGTCGACTTCGGTGAAAAGAAGATGATGTTCCCCGGGAAGCCTTGCGGCGAGCATTTCCAGTGCAGGGCCGGCTGCTCCGTTTCCAGCGTCCCAGCCGACGCGAAGCCCATCAAGAGCGGCGGTGTCGATCCCGTTCAGCCCTTCGAGCATTCGGGTGACATATTCCTCCATAATGTCGGCGTTGGAGACAGCTCCGGCCCCGTCGGCCCATTGTCCGGCGGCGGAAATCTCACCGAGCTTCTGAATGTCGGAGCCGAAGAACGGACGCCCCTGAAATACCATTTTGAAGCCGTTGTAATTGGGGGGATTGTGGCTGCCAGTTATCTGAATGCCGCCATGCACTTCTTCGCTTGAAGCTTCGGCGTAATACAGCATCGGCGTCGCGCTCAGGCCGATGCGAACAACATTGCAGCCGCTCGCTGTAAGCCCTTCGACGAGAGCGTGTTCCAGAATGGGCGAACTGACGCGGCCATCATAGCCGACCGCCACCGTATCGCCGCCCGCTTCCCGCAACAATGTGCCGAAGCTGCGCCCGATTGCCCGCGCATCATCCGGGCCGAGTGTTTCGCCGATAATCCCGCGGATATCGTATTCGCGGAGGACGGTCGGGTCGAAAGTATGGTTCATGTCTGTCGGTTCCTGTTAGTCTGGTCAGCCGATGTAAGGCGATGGACCGCCTATGTTACAATTTCGAAGATCAGGCGTCCCCGCTCGCATCACTGTCCGAATCTGGATCAACTCCGCGATCGGGAAGCTGGGCAAGCAAGAGGTCGCGGGCGTCATTCGCCTCATGCATCTGGGCGTTGCTGCCCCCCTTGTCCGGGTGGACCATGGAGACAAGCCTGCGATGGGCAGCGATGATCTGTTCGCGGTTGGCACCGTCTTCTACCGCGAGCAGCTTGCGAGCGCGGAACAGCGCCTGGCCGCGGGTGTCAGGCCCGCGGGCAAAATCCCATGGCCAACGCCCCAGAGCCCAGCGAAAAAACACAGTCAACAAGACCAGCAATATGGCAAATTTGAGCATAGGCTCAGGCTAGCTCCAAAGGCGGCTGACTGCGAGCAAAATCGGGCAGGTTCAAAGCCTTGAGCAATGCCCGCAATTCCTGCCGGGCGATCAAATGGCTGGTGCCCAGCTCGCCAAGATGCCCCTTGTCCAACAAGGTCAGGCCCGAAGGGAACAGTTCGCGGTAGATGACCCGTTCCGAAAGGCCGTGGGCAACGCGGAATCCGACCCGCTTCGACATTTCGGTTAGCGCCTGCTCGATACGGGCCATATTGCGCGCCTCCACATGTCCGGTGCGGTTTCGAACCACAACCCAGTCCATTTCTGGGCGATTGCCGTCAATCGTCGCGCGGCTGCGCTTCATCCGCGCCTCCCAGATAAGCTCCGCAAAAAAGGACAGTTTTTTGACCTTGAACGTCTCCGCATCGACCTGTCCGATCAGATCGAAGTCAACAAAGCTGTCGTTCATCGGCGTGACGAGAGTATCGGCATTTTCCGCCGCCGCGCGGGCAACCGGATCGTCGCGGCCCGGATTGTCGATAATCAGAAAGTCGCACAATTTTTCAAGCCGGTCGATTGACACCATCAGCGCCTCTGGCCCGCGCCCGCGGAACACCTCGCAGCCGGGAGTAGGCAAAGTGATCCGGCGTTTTTCCAGCGTCGCGAGCCGGTTTTCGATGTAGCGATGTGTTGTGCGCTGGCGGGAATCGAGATCGATCGCAATCACCCGCGCGCCCAGATAGGACAGCGCAACCGCCACGTGCACGGCGGTGGTCGATTTGCCTGTCCCGCCTTTTTCATTGGCGAAAACAATCCGGTGTGCGGGTTTTCCGGGGGCTTCGGCATTCATAATCGGAACGGCATTCCTTGAGAGGGTTACAATTGAAGACATCGCGTGGGTGCTTGTGACCTCACCCTGCCTGTGTCTATTGCTGATTTGCAACTTATCCATGGAGAGGACGGCGTGCAAACAGCAAGCACACTCGATGTGTTGAGAACAAGCGTCGCAAAGCTTCGCGCTGACGGTGAGACAATCGGCCTGGTACCAACCATGGGCGCCCTGCACGAAGGGCATCTGACACTGGTTCGCCGCGCGCGGGAAGAGTGCGATCACGTGGTGGCCTCTGTCTTCGTGAACCCGACACAGTTTGGCCCGAACGAGGACCTCGATGCCTATCCGCGCCAGCTGGAAGAGGATGCAGCCATGCTGGAGAGCGAGGGCTGTGCGCTGCTGTGGGCGCCCTCAGGCGAAGAGATGTATCCAGGAGGCGCCGAAAGTTTCTTTACGAGCATCAGCGTAAGCGGTGTGAGCGAAGGGCTTTGCGGAGCCTCACGCCCGGGCCATTTTGACGGGGTGGCCACGGTGGTTTGCAAGCTGTTCAATCAGGTGCAGCCCGATATGGCGTTCTTCGGTGAAAAGGATTTTCAGCAGCTCGCCGTGATCCGGACGATGGCACGCGATCTCGATCTGGTTCACCCGAATGCCCGCCAGATCATCGGCGTTCCGACAGTGAGGGAGGCAGATGGCCTCGCAATGTCCAGCCGTAACCGCTACCTGTCAGAAGAGCATCGTCTGGCCGCCGCAACGCTGCCCCGTGCCATGCAGGAAGCGATTGCCCGCATCGAAGACGGACAGGAAGTCGCACCAACTCTCGCCGCGCTTGAAGATGCGCTGCTTGGCGCGGGTTTTTCCGGCGTCGATTATGCCACTTTGGCCGACGCCAGATCGCTTGCGCCGCTAGACGTCAAAAGCACCGCAGCTGCGCGGCTGCTGGTTGCAGCGCGGATTGGCAACACCCGCCTGATCGACAATATGAGCGTCGGATAAGAGGTATGTGTTGACGGGCAAGCGCTAACAATGGCAAAGGCGCTGCCGGCCTCAAAGCGGGTATAGCATAGTGGTAATGCTCCAGCCTTCCAAGCTGGCTAGAGGGGTTCGATTCCCCTTACCCGCTCCAAACCTTCACCGACAGCTCAGCTATCAGAACCGGTTACGGGCGCAGTTGTTGCTGTCGTTGCGACGGTTATGTCAACTCGCCGGTTCGCCGCGCGGCCCTCTTCGTTCGGCGAGCCGTCCGGGTTCGCATTGGGCTGGGCCGGGTTCTGCTCACCAAAAGCGATCACGCTAACCCGGCTTTCGGCAATGCCTTTCTGCACCAGCCAATCGCGCACCTTGTCACCGCGAGCCTGTGAAGCGCGCAAATTGGCCGCATCACTCCCGCCCGCATCGCTATGCGCGCGCAAGGTGATAGAGCCACCGCGCGCAACCTGCTCTGCCGTCAGAAGAGCCTCAAGCGCAGCCGTTGCCGAAGCGTCCAGCTCGTCCCCGCCCTGAGGGAAGCCTAAAGTCACTTCAAATGCTTCGAGAGGGGTTTCAGGCAGTTCGGGAGGCTCGATTTCCGGCCTGATTATGGAAACCGGCTCTTCGGGAGCACTGACCGCAGAATTGGCATCGGCGTCCGATGGGTCAGCAGCGTCGCCTGGCTGTTCGCCGCTTCGTCCCTGACAGGCACCAAGCAGGGCCAGCAGGGCAAGCAGCAGGATGGTTAAACGGTAATTCATCAAAGCCTCGTGTTCGGGGTCTTGTCTCGGGTTCATGTGGCCTGCGGCTTGGCCGAGCCATCGCCGGCTTTGTTCCGGCCCGCTTCTTTCGCGCTCTCCCTCGCCGCGCGTTTGGCTGCGATATCTTCGGGCGTCTTGGAGTGCGGCGGACAGAACGAAATGATCGTGTCGCCTGGCCGCGGCTCTGGCCGAGCGGCATGAGTGAAGAAACGCAGCGTGCCGGAATCGCGGATCAGCAAAAGCATGTTGGCGCTTTCAGGCAAAATCTCCTGCGCGTCATCGAAATCGAACTCGTCAGACAGCTTCGTCTTGCGGAACACCCAGCCTTGCTGCTGGCGCTCATTCACATCGGAAACACCGAAACCGCTTTCGAACAAAGCCCGCCCGCGAATACTTTCCGGCAAAGCATGTTTGTCATCCTCATCGGCATTCTCGCCGAGTTGATAGACGCTGTCCCGGCCGATTTCATGCGCGAACTCGTTGCAGACGAGCGCGTTATACGCCTCGTTATCGGTCGCTGCGACAAGCGCCTGATAAGGGGTCAGATCGAGGTTGTGCTCGGTCGCCTCGTTCAGGATCTCACCATGGTAGAAGGGCAAGCCTTCGCGCCGCGCGGGTGAAAGGCTCTGCCAGCTTGGGTCAACAATCATGACTGGCGTTTTGAGTGCCTGCATCTGTTTGGCGAGTGCAATGGTCCACGGGGTTGATCCGACGATCAGCATGCCAGGGCGCGAGGTGCCTTTCACGTTCAGCCACTTGGCCACCAGATCGATGCTGAAGCCGTGCGCGATCACCGTTGTCACGACCACTGCAAAGCTGAGCGCTGTAAGAACCTGCCCGTCGCTGTAACCAAGATCGGCCAGGCGCAGGGCAAACAATCCCGAGATAGCGACCAGAACGATGCCTCGCGGGGCAATCCAGGAGATGAAGAGGCGTTCATTCCACGGAACATCCGTGCCGAGCAGGCTGATTATAACGGTAAGCGGCCGTACGACAAACAACAGGGCGAGCAGGAACAGAATAAAGCGCAGCCCGACCTCGGTCGTCGGATCAAGGTATACCAGATCGCTCCAGCTGAGGCTTGATGAAAGCAGAATAAATATGCCCGAAACAAGCAGAACGGCGATGTTCTCTTTGAAAGGATGGATCGAACGGATGCTGGCAAAACTGGTGTTTGCAAGGGTGATACCCATCACCGTGACCGCAACCAGTCCGGCCTCGTGCTCGATCTTGTTGGTCAATACGAACACGAAAATCACCGTGATGAACAGCACGGGGACTTTCAGATATTCGGGTATCGCGCCGCGCGGGAACAGGTAGGCGATCACGCGCGCTGCGGCATACCCGATCAGCCCGGCAATGATGGCCGCAATGATCAGCGGAGGGACGACTTCAACAAGCGTCGCGTTGGGGCTTTCAGCGACCTTGCGGAAATATTCGTAGGCGATCACAGCGCACAGCGCACCAGTCGGATCGTTGACTATGCCTTCCCATTTCAGGATCGAATTGGGCCGCGTCTGGATATTCGATTGCCGCAAAAGCGGTATCACGACGGTCGGTCCCGTCACGATCAGAATTCCGCCAAACAGGATCGCGACCGGCCAGGCGAGGCCACCAATCTGGCTTGCAGCGAGTGCGCCCAGCGCCCAGCCGACAACAACGCCTACCGTTGCCAGCCGCCACACAGCTTTGCCGGAGTGTCTCAACTCGCGCAGATCAAGGCTTAGCCCGCCTTCAAACAGGATCAGCGCGACGCCGATCCCGATGGCAGGTTCCATCAGATCACCAAAAGCGGCTTCGGGATCGAGCAGGCGGAATCCCAATTCGCCAGCCACCGGACCGGCCAGAAAGCCGGCCGCAAGCATAAGCACGATGGCGGGCCAGCCAGTGCGCCACGCAAGCCACTGCGCCCCGATACCGAGAACGCCGATCGTGGCGATTACAAGTGCTTGCGATTCCATATTTTTGCGAAACTATCCTCGGTCATCCAATGGGTCGGAATGCGTTCAGTTCCAACTTAAGTGGCTTGCAGGCTTGTCAGTCCCCTTCAAATTCCATCAATGTGCCGACTTCGACACCGGCAGAGCGCAATTTCGCCGCACCGCCAAGGTCCGGCAGGTCTATTACGAAAAGCGCGTCATCAACCTGAGCGCCCGCTTTGCGAAGCAGCTGCGCTGTTGCGAGCGCGGTGCCTCCGGTTGCGATCAGATCATCCACGATAACGATCCTTTGCCCCTCGGCCACAGCGCCCGGATCAATCTCCAGCCGGTCAGTGCCGTACTCCAGCGCATAATCGACGCCGATTGTCTCGATCGGCAGCTTGCCCGGTTTTCGCACCGGCAGAAACCCGATACCCAATTGCACGGCGACCGCCGCCCCGAAGATGAAGCCGCGCGCTTCCATCCCGGCAACAGCCTGCGCCCCGCATTCTCTCGCGCTGTTCGCAAGGTGATCGACTGTTGCGGAAAGCCCTTCTGCGTGCCCGATCAAGGTCGTGATATCGCGAAATTCGATACCTGGTTTGGGAAAATCCGGGACGGTTCGCACGAGCGACTTCAGTTGGTCAGGCGTCAGCTTGGGCTTGGTCATTCAATTTCCCCGTTCGGCAGAGCCAGAAAGCAAAACGTCCCGCCATCCGCAAGGGGATGACGGGACGCCTGATTGTCGGTCGGTAGAAGAGATTACTTCTTCTTCGGCTTCTTGCCGGCCCAGATTTGCTTGTAGGACAGATAGGCAAGGCCTGTCGCGAAGATCAGGAACGCGATCACAAACCAGCCGGTTTGCTTGCGCTGGATCATCTTCGGTTCGGCAGTCCATGTGAGAAACGCCGCGATATCCTGCGCCATCTGCTCCGTGGTCGCTTCGGTGCCATCATCATAGGTGATGAGGTTCGGGTAAAGCTGCGGCGGCATGGCGAGGTTCACATTCGCAAAATACGGGTTGAAATAGAGGCCGACTGGTGTCTCGAAACCCTTTTCCTGCGCAATTGCGAGCTTTTCCGGATCGGGATCGGTGTAACCGCTCATCAGCGAGTAGACATAATTCGATCCGTCATTGCGCGCCTTAGTCATCAGCGAGAGGTCAGGCGGGATCGCGTTGTTGTTAGCAGCGGCGGCCGCAACGTTGTTCGGATAAGGGTCCGGGAAATAATCGGTGTACTCACCTGGCCGGAGGACCGCCTCGCCGGTGTTGGGATCGATCCCCGGCACGTTGTAGGTCGCGGCTTCAGCGCGGACCTGTGCCTCGGAATAGCCAAGGTCCTCGAGATTGCGGAAGGCAACGAATTTCAGGCCGTGACACGCGGAGCAGACCTGTTTGTACACTGCATATCCGCGCTGCAGCTGAGCATAGTCCCATTTGCCCATCGGGCCATCGAACGAGAAACCGCCTTCGGGAGCCTTGGGCTTTTCCTTGAAGACATAATAGGCGGGCTTTTCGGCTGGCGGGCCAAAGGCGAGGTTGTACGCACCGGGAAGGAGCGACCAGAAGACCAGCACCGCGGTGATGCCAAGGCCAGCTAGGATACCTGCAAGACGGATTGTCATGACCGAACTCTTTCTCGTTATCGGGTCAGAATGAATGGCGTGACCGGTGGCTTACTCGGCCGGTTGCGGTGCTGCATCGGGGTCGGACCCAGGCAAAGGCTTTACGACTGCGCCGGGATTGTCCCCGCCGCCATCGGTACCACCTGGAGTGTCATCCGAACCCAGCACCGCTTCGGTGATGGAGAACGGCAGCGGCTTGGGAACTTCGATCTGGCTGATGATCGGCAGGATCACCAGGAAGTGAAGGAAGTAATACGCTGTCGCGATCTGGCTGAGGATCACATAGGGCTCCTCTGCCGGTGCGCCGCCCAGATAGAACAGCGCCGCCATGCACGGCATCAGGCCGAACCAGAAGAACTTGTTGAACAGCGGACGATAATGGCCGGACCGGACCGGGCTCTTGTCGAGCCAGGGCAGGAAGAACCACAGCAGGATCGAACCAAACATGGCGATCACGCCCAGCAGCTTCGCCTGGATCAGCACAATGCCGGTGAACGGGATGGTAAGGTCCGCCGTGAACGCACGCAGGATCGCATAGAACGGGTAGAAGTACCATTCAGGAACGATCAGCGCCGGCGTCGATAGCGGGTTGGCTTCGATGTAATTGTCCGCGTGGCCCAGCATATTCGGCAGGAAGAACACGAACAGCGCAAAGAAGATCAGGATCATGCCGAGGCCGAAACCGTCCTTCGCCGTGTAATACGGGTGAAACGGTACGGTATCGCTTTCCTTCTTCACCTCAACGCCGGTCGGATTCGAAGATCCCGGAATGTGCAGCGCCCAGATGTGGAGGATAACCACGCCGGCAATCACGAATGGCAGCAGGAAGTGCAGCGAGAAGAAGCGGTTCAGCGCAGCGTTGTCCGGCGCAAAGCCGCCCAGCAGCCACGTTTTGATCGTTGTGCCTACCAGAGGAATGGCTTCAAACAGACCGGTAATCACCTGCGCACCCCAGAAGCTCATCTGGCCCCATGGAAGCACGTAACCCATGAATGCTGTCGCCATCATCAGCAGGAAGATGACCACACCCAGCAGCCAGATCATTTCGCGCGGCGCCTTGTAAGACGAATAGAACAGGCCGCGGAAAATGTGCATGTAGATGACGATGAAGAAGAAGCTCGCGCCGTTGGCGTGGGCGTAACGCAGCGCCCAGCCCCAATCGACGTTGCGCATGATGTGCTCAACCGTCCCAAATGCGACCTGCGTGTTCGCAGCATAATGCATTGCGAGAACAACGCCGGTCACAATCTGCACAACCAGGAAGAACCCGGCAAGCACGCCGAAATTCCACATGTAATTGAGGTTGCGCGGCACCGGATAACCGGCACCTACGGCGTTATAGACAAGACGCGGCAAGGGCAGTTTCTCATCCACCCATTTGGTGAATGCGCTCTTGGGTTCGTATTCCTTGGCCCAGGCAAAGCTCATAGCGTTCTCTCGGTTCTTAGCGTCTAAATCGTCAGTTCAATCGGAATGTGATCAGCCGACGCGGATCGTGTTTTCCGACGTGAATTCATATTCCGGCACCAGCAGGTTGGTCGGCGCAGGACCTTTGCGGATGCGGCCCGCCACATCGTAGTGCGAACCGTGGCATGGGCAGAAATAACCGCCATACTCACCTTTGTTTTCACCTTCGGCAGCGCCCAGCGGCACACAACCAAGGTGCGTGCAAACACCCATGGTGACAAGAATGTCCTCGTGGCCTTCTTTGGTACGGTCAGCCAGCGTTTCGGGATCACGCAGATCGCCGCCGTCATCAGACTTGGCCGCCGCAATTTCTTCTGGCGTCAGGCGCTTCACGAACAGCGGCTGCTTGCGGAACACCTCTTTGATACTTTGCCCCGGCTGGATGTTCGAGACGTCAACATCGGTTGTGCTTTCAGCAAGCACGTCAGCCGATGGCCACATCTGGCTGATCAGCGGCAAAAGCAGCGAAGCGCCGCCCACCCCCGCAGTGCCCACAGCGGCGATGTGAATCCAATCGCGGCGGCGAACGCCCTCTTCTTCGGTGGTTGCGGCTGCGTTGGTTTCGGCTCCGGTGGATGCCATAATCAAACTACCCTGCTCGTCTGCCCGCCGAATGCGGGACACGTGTTGAAACTGTGCTCTGGCCAAGGTGAGATCAATGGCTACACCCCTGCGAAAGCTGACCGTAGAGCGCTTAAGGCCCAATTAAGTTCCGGCTTGCGGCGCGCATAGACACAAAATTGCCTAAATCCAACTCTGTTTTGAGCATCGCCTGTTCGCTTTGATGCAAGCGCGCACGCTTACGCAGGGTCAGCGCGGGTTTCGCCCAGGGCGATGATGCTAATCTGCCGTCCGTAGTTCGGCTCTTGGCTTTGCGTCGATCGTCGGTAGGAATAAAAGCGCTCGCTATTGGCGAAGGTGTCCAGCGCAAGGTTTTCCGCGGTGACGATTCCCGCATTTCTGAGCCTTGCCGCAATGTAGCCGGGCAGATCGAAGTGCCAGCGCTCGCGCCCATCCCGCAGTGGCGCTGCAACGAACAAACTTTCATCGGTGGCGGTAAAGTTCTGCCGGAATCCGGCGTCGACCTCATAACTTTCCTGCGCGATGGTTGGCCCTATTGCCGCGGCGATGTCTGGCCGTGACGCGCCGAGCGCCTCCATCGCCTGAACGGTGTTTTCGATTACCCCGCCATGTGCACCGCGCCATCCGGCATGGGCCGCAGCGATGACGCCTGCCTTGCTGTCCGCAAACAGGATCGGGCCGCAATCAGCGGTTACTATGCCGAGTGCGATGCCTCGCTGTGCCGTAACAACGGCATCGGCGACCGGCCGGCCTTCAGCTGAATCTTCCCAGGCCTCGATAACTGTCACGGCCTCTGGCGAGTGCACCTGATGCGGGGTCGCAAGGCGCGCGCCTGCGCAAATCGTGGCAGCAGCTTCGGCGCGCGCAGCACGAACGCCTTCGGCGGAACCTGGGCCGCCATAACCAAATTGATGCGCGCCCGCTCCGCTGCCGAAAAAACCGTGCGCCACATCGCCCAGCACCCCGGCGCGAATGACTTCGAATTCACCCCTCAAGAGAGCGGGACACCTGTTCGAAGGTATCACGCGAAAGCCCGTCCGCCTTGCTGATCCTTTCAAGCTGGGCCTTCATCAGCCCAGCGCGAACACTTTCGATCCGCCGCCAGCGGCCCAGTGCGGGCACAAAACGCGCTGCGGTCTGCGGGTTGATCGGGTCAAGCGCGAGGATCACGTCTGCGATCAGTTTATAGCCAGAGCCGTCCACCGCATGGAACGCCTGCGGATTGCCTGCAAACGCCATGTACAGCGAACGGACGCGGTTGGGGTTCTTCATGGTGAAATCGGGATGGTCAGCCAGCGCGTTCACATGCGAGAGCACATCTGGATGCAGCGAAAGCGCCTGCAGGGTAAACCACTTGTCTACCACCAGAGCGTTGTTCTTGTAACGCTCATAGAATGCCGCAAGCCGTTCTTCACGGGCGGGCGTTTCAAGGCCGCACAGAACCATCAGCGCCCCCTGTCTGTCGGTCATATTGTCCGCCTGATCATATTGGCGTGCTGCCATCCGGCTTGCCCGTTCGGGATCGCTGGCCGCAAACAGACCCGCAATCAGCGTCTTTAGCTTGCGCGCGCCGCGCCCCGCCGGATCATCCAGCGCGACATCGGCAACACGGGCATACAGGCTTTCCAATTCGCGAAGCAGTTTGATCCCGATCGCGGTCTTGAGCTGTTCGCGCTCGCGGTGGATGGCGCCGGGATCGGCTTTGCGTGTGCCGGTGGCCATCGCCTCGAACAGATAGGTCTCGCTCGGCAGGGTCATCAATTCGCCCCGCATGCTGTCGTCCAGATCTTCATCTGTGATGATCGCGTGCATTGCATCACACAAAGCAGTCTTGCCCGCAGCCCTGCCCGCTTCATCCAGCTCGCCGCTAGCTGCTGCAATCAGATGCTTGACCGCAAGCTCCTGCATCGCCTCATAGCGGGCAAACGGATCGTCATCAGACGCTGCAAGAAAAACCAGGTCTTCGCGTTCAAGCTCACGCTCGACAATCACCGGCGCCGTAAATCCCCGATTGATCGAGACGACCGGCACTGGTCCAGCCAGCGGCAGTGTAAATACCTCTTCATCCGCTGTGAGAACGATAAGCTGCTCTTCACCAAGGGCGCCCGTCTCACGGCAATGCACCGCAACGCGCAGCGGGATAGGCATGGCGCCTTTCACGTCCTGGCCGGGCGTGGGCGGAACGGTCTGTCTGAGTGTCAGGGCGAGGCCCCCGTCGCCCAGCTCATGGCTGACTTCAATGCGCGGTGTGCCTGCCTGGCGGTACCACCGGCGGAACTGCGCGAGCTCCAGCTCCGCACCGTCTTCAATCGCGGATACGAAATCCTCGCAAGTCGCGGCTTCTCCATCGTGGCGCTCGAAATACAGATCGGTGCCTTTTCGAAAAGCCTCCACCCCGGCCATCGTCCGCATCATGCGGATGACTTCGGCGCCTTTGTTATACACCGTGGCGGTGTAGAAGTTGCTGATCTCGCGGTAGCTGTCAGGCCGGATCGGGTGCGCCAGCGGCCCTGCATCTTCGGGGAACTGCGCCGCGCGCAGGATACGCACGTCTTCGATGCGCTTCACCGCCTCGCCCTGCATGTCCTGAGAGAACAGCTGATCGCGCAGGACCGTAAAACCTTCTTTCAGGCTCAGCTGGAACCAGTCGCGGCAGGTGATGCGGTTGCCCGACCAATTGTGAAAATATTCATGCGCAATCACACCCTCGACCGCGTCAAAATCGCCATCGGTCGCGGTGTCGATATCGGCCAGAACATACTTCGTATTGAAGACGTTGAGGCCCTTGTTCTCCATTGCGCCCATATTGAAATCGCTGACGGCGACGATGTTGTAGAGATCCAGATCGTATTCGCGCCCGAACACTTCCTCGTCCCACTTCATCGATTTCTTCAGCGATTCAATCGCATGGTCGGTCCGCGGCAGATCTTCCTCGCGCACCCAGACATTCAGCTCGACCTCGCGCCC
>CALLQC010000111.1 GCA_938015255.1 uncultured Erythrobacter sp. | reverse complement strand
GGATACTCGGGCGGGCGTTTCTCAAGGAAGCTCGCGATCCCCTCCTTCGCATCCTTGCCGCGGCTGAGGCGGTAGATTGCGCGGGAATCGATCTTGTGCGCCTCCATCGGGTGGTCTGCACTCATCAGGCGCCACATCATCGCCCGCGTCATGGCGACCGATACGGCCGAGGTATTCTGTGCAATCTCGCTGGCGAGTTCTCGCGCCGCCACCATCAGATCGCCCGGCGCGTGGACCGATCGCACAAGCCCCCCGTCCTTCGCCTCGGCCGCGTCGAAGACCCGGCCCGAATAGCACCATTCAAGCGCCTGGCTGATCCCGACGATGCGCGGCAGGAACCAGCTGGATGCCGCCTCTGGCACGATCCCGCGCCGCGCGAACACGAAGCCATAGCGCGCCGTCTCGCTCGCAAGGCGGATGTCCATCGCAAGCTGCATCGTTGCGCCCACGCCGACCGCCACGCCGTTGCACGCGCTGATGAGCGGTTTTTTGCTTTCGAACAGCCGCAGCGTCAGCAGGCCTCCTCCGTCCCGCACCTTGGGATCGGACAGGTCATCGACCTCGTCGGGGTCCGAGAACACATGCCCGCCCCCTTCCGGCGTCAGGTCCGCGCCCGCACAGAACGCGCGGTCGCCAGCACCTGTGAAGATGACCGCGCGCACGCTGTCGTCCGCATCGATGTCATCCATCGCGGCCATGATCTCCGCGCCCATGGTGCGGGTGTAGGCGTTCATCTTTTGGGGCCGGTTGAGCGTGATCGTGGCGATGCCATCCGCTTTCTCGACGAGGATCTGGGTGTAGTCGGTCATTCTCTCTCCGCTCTCAATTCCAACAGGATGGAACACATGGAACACTGTCCTGGGTCAAAATTCTTCCGCCGCAAATTGGCGGGATTTCTGCACAGACATTGAAAGGATCGAGCGGCATTTGTCACGGGCAAAAGCGATAGGGGACGAGGCGGTGAGTAGGAAAGTGTGACTAAGGCCAGAGGGTCGGCTTCGGCAGCATAAATTCAGCTTAAGTCTTTTAAAGCAAACACTGTGTATCGATATCTTTGAATCCGGGAGAGCAACACCCTGTGCGCCGACTTTTGCTAGCTATAGTTGTACTGCTTGCGCCGGTATCGGTGCTCGCTTCGTCTTCCGGCGGCAGCGAATTGCTTCCTCGCTGTGGCGGGCCGTTTCAGCTTTGCGGATATATTGACGGGGAGAGCGAAGCCGAGATCATTCCGCAAAACTTCCAAGTCGCACAGCCATTTCGAGAGGGGTTGGCTGCGGTCCGCATTGACGGACGGTATGGCTACATAAATCCACGCGGGGAAATCGTGATCGCCCCTCGGTTTCAGGCCGCAAGTCCATTCTCCGGCGGGTACGCGGAGGTGCGGATTGATAATGCTTCGGGCGCGATAGACCGGACGGGCAAACTCGTTGTACCGGCCCGTTTCAGCAGATTGATCCACTTCGCAAACGGCACCTTCATCGCAGAGCCGATGCCAGACAATCCATCGCAGCATGTTCGCCTGGATCAGAAGCTCGAAACATTACCGGATTCGATAACACTTACCGGGCTGCGCGCAGCCGGCCTGTATCATCGTGACCGTGGCTGGCTGACCGACCGTGAATTGACCTTCAGCATATTCGATGATCCGCAGCGCGGCCTGATCTGGGCAGGCCATCGCGACGAGCGTAGCGAAAAGCAATGGGGCCTGCTCAAGGCTGATGGCAGCTGGAAAGTAACGCCTCGCTATACGCATGTTCAGCGGCTGTCGGAAACACATGCGGTCGTCAATGCGCCTACGCAGCCCGATCTGCCACCCATTGGGCGGCGAGAATCCGTGCGTTGGGGCGCGGTTGATCGCAACGGCGATCTGGTCGTGCCGCTCAAATTCGCAATCCTGCATTATTGGCGCGGTGGCTATGGTTACGCGCGAGAGGGGAAACCCTTCGGCGCGGATGGCAAGCCAAACGAGGTTCGAGAAGCCATAGTCAAGGCCGATGGCTCCCTACTCGGCGGACGCTATTTCGACGAGATCGAGATCAGGGGGAGTGACACACTGCCGCGCGCGCGCATCGATAACACTTGGTACAGTGTTACTCGCAGCGGCAATCTCGTCCCGGATCAACGCAACGGCGAGCGGTTGCTTGAGTGCGAAAGCGGGATGATTATCCTCCACCGAGGTGAGCAGGCCGAGTTTCAGTTCAAGGGTCGATCCATCGGCCGGTTCGACAACACGTATTTTGGCCAGCGCAATTGCCCCGGGCCGTTTTCCGCGCGTCGCGGCGACCGTTGGTTTTATGTGATGGAAAATGGCCGCGTTCTGGGCGGACACGACGGGTTTGAGAACACATATCATTTTTCTGGCAATCATTCGCCGGTGAAGGTCGGCGGCAAATGGGGCATCATCGACCGATCTGGCGCCTATTCCGTGAGACCTCAATTCGCGGAACTTCGCCCGGGCATGGACGAAACTTACGATGTTGGTGAAGGCGCGGACGAATACTGGATCAACGCTACCGGTGAACGGATCGAACCACCAGTCGCTGAAAGGCCTTCTCCCGAACAATCGCTGACCTGTGCTGGCGGCCTGCGGTACTTCCAGAAAGGTAAGCTCTGGGGGTTTCAGGATGCGGCAGGCAAGACCGTTATCGAACCGAAATTTCGCGCGCTGTCGTGTTTCCAGCAGGGAGTATCCTGGGTCGCTGAACCACGCGGCGACGGCTGGTGCGCAATCGGCCCGGACGGATCACCTCGCGAAGCCCTGCAATGTCGCGAGACCTATTACCCGGTCCGGGTCACGCACCATTACCCGGAAAGGTTCGACGAAGATCCGTATGAAAGCAGCGTCCAGTGGAACCAGGCGTGGCTGGATTATCAGGCTGGTAATCGAGACGAGCCGCCCAAATGGATCGGTGACGGGGTGAGGAGCGGTGGTTCATACACCGTAATGTCAGGCGGTCCCGGCAGAGCCGCCTCACTGAGTAAACCGGTGGACCATTACCGGGTCGTGTCGGATTTCAAGTTAGCGTGGCTAGGAATTGTGGCAATTATCTTTGCCGGTTTCGGAATGTGGTTCTGGAAGAGACGCAAGACACCGGAACAAAGGGAAAAACCGGTCTAGATTGGCGCGGCAGCTGCGATCTCTGCCGTCCCATCTCTATCCCGAACAAGACAACGCCGCCCGCACCGGGGGTACGGACGGCGTAACTTTATGCGGCTATCGCGGGTCGCTTACCGCGGTGCCATCCGGCCACCCCTCGCTTTAGCGAGGGGCCATTCTAATCGCGCCATCAAGCCGCACGTCCTCACCGTTGAAGTAGCCGGTTTCGATCATGGTCATGGCGAGTTTGGCGTATTCTTCGGGGTAACCGAGACGCTTGGGGAACGGAACGCTGGCAGCCAGCGCTTCCTTCACCTGCGGCGGGGCTGCATTCATCAGCGGCGTGTTGAAGATGCCCGGCAGGATCGTGTTCACGCGGATGCCTTCGCGCATCAGGTCGCGCGCTATCGGCAATGTCATGCCGACTACGCCGCCTTTTGATGCAGAGTAAGCCGCCTGGCCCATTTGGCCATCTTCGGCCGCGACGGACGCGGTGTTGACGATTGCGCCGCGCGCACCCTCGTCATTCATCGGGTCAAGGCTCATCATGCCTGCTGACGACTTGGCGATGCAGCGGAAGGTGCCGATCAGGTTCACTTGGATCACGAAGTCAAATGCGCTGATCGGGAAGTGCTTGATCTCGCCGGTCTGCTTGTCGCGGCGGGCAGTCTTGATCGCGTTGCCGATGCCGGCGCAATTGACGAGGATGCGCTCCTGACCGTGCGCTTCGCGTGCCTTGGCAAAGCCTGCGTCCACGTCATCATCGCTGGTCACGTTGACCTTGCAGAAGATGCCGCCAATATCGGCGGCAACCGAGTTGCCTTTTTCTTCGTTCATGTCGAAGATCGCTACCTTCGCACCTTTCGCCGCGAGCGCGCGTGCTGTCGCTTCGCCAAGTCCTGACGCGCCGCCGGTGACGACTGCGGGGGTGTTTGCACTTACTTCCATGTTCAAAAATCCTCTCGAGATTAGGGTAACTTAGAGCGATTCAACGATGGTCACATTGGCTACGCCGCCGCCTTCGCACATCGTCTGAAGCCCGTATTTCTTGCCGTGCCGCTTTAGGCCGTGGACGAGCGTCGCCATCAGCTTGGTGCCGCTTGCGCCCAGCGGGTGGCCGAGCGCGATTGCGCCGCCGTGGACGTTGAGCTTGTCCGGATCAGCGCCGGTGTGTTTCAGCCAGGCCATCGGCACCGGCGCAAACGCCTCGTTCACTTCGTAAAGGTCTATATCGTCGATTTTCATACCGGCCCGCTCCAGTGCCCTGTCGGTGGCGAACAGCGGCTCTTCCAGCATGATGACAGGATCGCCTGCCGTGACCGTGAGGTTATGAATGCGCGCCATCGGCGTGAGGCCGTATTTCTTGAGCGCGTCTTCCGAAACGACCAGAACCGCCGATGATCCATCGCAGATCTGGCTGGCCGATGCTGCAGTGATCTTGCCATCCGGGCTGATCAGCTTGACGCCGGCTATGCTTTCAAGCGTTGCGTCGAACCGGATGCCTTCGTCTACGGTATGCATTTCGGTGCCTTCGGGCGTTTCCACCTCGACCGGAACGATTTCGTTTTCAAAAGCGCCCGTCTCGGTCGCCTTGATCGCGCGCATGTGGCTTTCAAGCGCGAAACTATCGAGCTGGTCCTTCGAAAAGCCGTGCTTGTTCGCGATCATTTCCGCGCCCATGAACTGGCTGAACTGGATCTTGGGGAATTTCTCTTCAAGCCCCGGCGATTTGTAGTGGCCCAGCCCCTCTTTCATGTGGAGCGTTGCATTCGATCCCATCGGTACGCGGGTCATGCTCTCCACGCCGCTGGCGATGACCACGTCCTGCGTGCCGCTCATCACCGCTTGCGCGGCGAACTGGATCGCCTGCTGGGAAGAGCCGCACTGGCGATCGATCGTCACTGCCGGGGTCGACTGTGGCAGCACCTTGGATGCGAGCACACCCATCCGGCCAACCTGCATGGCCTGCTCGCCTGCCTGGCTGACACAGCCTGTCACCACGTCATCGACCGCATTCGGATCAATTCCGCTGCGCGTCACGACCGCGTCGAGCGATTTCGCGAGCAGATCGACAGGGTGCACTCCGGCAAGCCGGCCTCCACGGCGGCCTCCGGCAGTTCGGACGGCATCGACAATATAGGCGGTGGGCATGATGGGGGTCCTCTCGTTTACGTAAACGTTGCGTTTTGCCACTCGACTATGGGAGCTGGCGACGGGAATCAAGCGGGCAAAATGACAGGCAATGTTCGCAAACCCTTGTGCCGTTACGGCAAGCATGGTTAGCGCGCTTTCGAAATGGCAAAGGCTTCTCAGGCAACGCAGGCATTTGGTGCGCTGGAACGCGGCGACAAAGGCGCGCTCGCGCTGTTCGATGGCGCAATCAGGCGCGATCCGGGTGATGCGCGGCTATGGCTGGGAAAGGCGCGCGCGCTGGAACTGAACGGCGATATGAAGGGCGCGCGGATCGTTGCACAGCAGATCTCCGATCAGGCGCCGGGCTATCTGGAAGCGCACCGGCTTCTTGCGGAATTACGGCTTGCCGCAGGGGAGGCGGACTTCGCCTCTCATTTCGAAGCCGCGGCAGGAAAGCACCCGCAAGATCCGAATATTCCGGCCGCTGCGATTGAGGCCCTGGCTGCGCTCGATCACGCGAAGCAAGCGGCGGACCTCGCGGCGCGGACGCGTCGCCGCTTCCCATCGGAGCCGCACTTTGCCCTGCTTGAGGCCATACATGCGGGATCATCAGGGGACTGGGAGAGGGCAGATGCGATTTATGCCACGCTCGATTATTCACCCGCGCAGCGCCACCTTCACGAAGCACGGCACCGATTGCGCGGCCGACAGGTCGATCTGGCGGAAATTTTGCTGACAAGGGTACTTTCAGCCGATCCGCATGACATCACCGCCTGGGCTCTGCGCGGGATCGCGTGGCGAATGTCGGATAATCCGCAGGGGCGGTGGCTGCACGAACAGGCCGGGCTGGTGCGGTTTCTACCGCTTGAGACGCGCGATGATCTGGTTGAGGAGGTCGCCGGTCACCTCCGTGAACTGCACGAACATTCCTCCATGCCGATCGGGCAAAGCCTGCGCGGGGGCACCCAAACACGCGGCATTCTGCTCAGCCAGCCCAACCCTGTCCTTGCCGAGCTGGGACAGGCGATTGAAAGGACGCTGCAGACATATCGCTCCGGTCTCCCGTCACGCGACGCACAGCACCCTTTGTTGCGGCACCGGGATACTGGCTGGCAGTTGGCGGGATCGTGGTCCGTCCGGCTGAGCGGAGGCGGCGACCATCACGCATCGCACATCCATCCTGGAGGGATCATCTCAAGCGCGCTGTATCTGTCCGTGCCGCAAGAGCTCCCTGAAAACGGCGAAGGGAAAGGCTCGCTAGAGCTGGGCCGCCCTCCCCGCGACCTGCACCTCGATCTGGAGCCGCTGCAGCGCATTCAGCCCGTTCCCGGGCACCTCGCGCTGTTCCCATCCACGCTCTATCACGGGACGAGACCATTCGCAGGCTCAGATGCGGTTGAACGCCTTACCGTCGCTTTCGACGTGCGGCTGGATGGCTGAGATCAGTTGATACGCCGCACTCTGACGGCGCGTCCGCCATTCACCTTGGCTTTGAAACTGCCAAGCGATGCCTTTTTGATGACGATTGTGTCGCCAGCCTTGTAACGTTTGTATCCCGCAGCGCTTTCGGTCTGGATCCAGCGTGCGCCATCCTCCAATTCGAAGATGAAACGCCCGCTGTCGAGCCGCGAAGCGCTGGCCAGAATCGCGCTGATCTCGTCCACCTCACCATCGACTTCATCCCCGCCGAACAGTTTGATTTTGGGCAGTTTCAAGCCAAACAGACCCCGCTTGGCCTCTTCAACCTCGGCGCGCTCTGCTATTACAAGCTCGTTCGATTCCCGCGCCGCAAACACGGCACCGACCGCGCTGTCGAAACATGCAAGCCTGGCTTGGGGATCGGCAATGGCTCGACATTCAAACATCTTGTCGATGACTTCAGGCGTTGCCGTTTGCTGCTCAGACTGGGTTTGCGCCGCCGCAGTTGACGGCAGGACCAGGGTCTGAGCGACAAACACCGCTGCAAAGCCGGTTGCCAGAAAAAGTAAACGCATCGCCGGTAATCTCCCATCCTACAGTGCGGCGCATTTGCCGAAACACAGTGTTGCAATGTGTTACGACGTTGCAATCGCGCTATGCAGTAAGCGGCAGAATTTTGCACTATCCGATGGTTAATTTGGGTGAATTTGCAGTGTTGCAACACTGCTACACCGTGGTTTCAATTTGGCGCCTGCGCGCTGTATCGCTTCCCATTGGGGGGGCAACGGGCCTAGGCCCGCCGTCAGGGACTGGATAGGCGGAATCCGTGCGGATTCTATCTAGCCATCGCCTAATGAAATGGATCGGTAAGCGGTTTGGCCTTTCGGGGCCGATCGCCGACTGATCCGAATAAATGCCGCGCCCCATGGGTTCGGCATCAATCATGAGGGTAGAAACCATATGAATTTTTCCAAGCAGCTCCGACTGAGCGCCGGCACGCTGGCGGTTGGTCTGGTTCTGTCGTCGGCTCCGGCCTTCGCACAGGATGCTGACATCACCAGCGACGGTGACGAAGCAGCATCCAGTGACGACAACCAGATCCTCGTCACCGGTTCGCGTCTGAACGTTAACCCGAACCTTGAAGGCGCAAGCCCGGTTCTTTCGGTCAGCCAAGAACAGATCCGTGCTCAGGGTACGGTGCGTATCGAAGACCTTACCAACCAGCTGCCGCAGGTTTTTGCTGGCCAGGCCGGTGAAGTCTCGAACGGCGCATCGGGTACCTCGACGCTGAACCTTCGCGGTCTCGGCTCGCAGCGTACACTCGTCCTGATCGACGGTCGCCGCCTTCCTTACGGTTCGTCGTCGATCTCTTCGGCTAACCTTGACCTTATCCCGACCCAGCTGGTTGAGCGCGTTGACGTGCTGACCGGTGGTGCTTCGGCTGTGTACGGTTCGGACGCAGTTGGCGGTGTTGCCAACTTCATCCTCAAAGACGACTTCGAAGGCATCGAGCTCGACTTCCAGGGCGGCTTCCAGCAGAACGGCAACGACATCGACTTTTTCGAGAACGTGCTTGCCGCTGGCGGTCAGCCGATCCCGGGTCCGGTTACCGACGGTGCGGAATTCTCCGTAACCGGCATCATCGGCACCAACACTGCCGATGGCCGTGGTAACGTCACGATCTTCGCCAACTACGAAAAGCGCGAACAGGTCACTCAGGACAACCGCGTATTCTCGGCTTGTACCATTGGTGAATCCAGCGCTGCAACCAGCTTCGGCGGTGCGGGCTGCGTCGGTTCGGCCAACTTCCGTCTGTTTGGTGGCCCCGGCGGCTTCACCTTCCAGGAAGAAGACGGCACCATCATCCCGTTCGCAGGCGGTCCTGCGCAGACCTACAACTTCGGTCAGCGTAACTTCTTCCAGCGTCCTTCAGAGCGTTTCACAATCTACGCGAAGGGTCAGTACGAGATCTCGGACAACATGGAGTTCTTCGCAGACCTCTCATACGTCGATAACGTATCCGACGCTCAGATCGCTGAAACCGCTTCGTTCGGTATCGGCGCATACTCGATCAACTGCGACAACCCGTTCATTCAGAACACTCCGGGAATCCAGCTGACTGACGTGTTTGGTTGTGACGCAGCGGCGATTGCTGCTGGTACAGACGTTACCGGCATCACCGCTTCGCACCGTAACATCGAAGGCGGGCCGCGTAACTCGCGTCTCGAAAACTCGGCGTTCCGTATCGTTACCGGCATCCGCGGTGACTTCGGCGATGGCGTCTGGAACTACGAAGTATTCGGCCAGTACGCTGAAACTTCCGACACCTCGGTTTCGACCAACGACTTCGTAGTTGCCAACCTTCAGCAGGCATTCTTTGCTGTTGACGATGGTAACGGCAACGTCGTTTGTCGCGATCCTTCGGGCGGTTGTGTTCCTTACAACCCGTTCCAGCGTAATGCAGACGGTTCGACCCGGATTACTTCGGATCAGACCGACTTCATTCAGGGCGTTGGTATTGTGATCGGTGAAACCAGCCAGCTGGTTGCCGGCGCGAACGTTCAGGCTGACCTTGGTGAGTACGGCTTCAGTTCGCCATTCTCCGATGAAGGCGTCGCCTTCCTCGTGGGTGTCGAATACCGTGAAGACACACTTGCCTCGTTCCCTGACGAAATCAGCCAGGTCCCTGGTGGCGGCTTCACCGGTGTCGGTGGTGCTACGCTCGCAGTGGCTGGTGCGGTCGATGTCTACGAACTCTACTCGGAGCTTCAGATCCCGCTGGTAACCGACCGTCCGTTCTTTGAAGAACTGACAGTGTCGGGTCAGTATCGTTACTCGGATTACACCGCGAACGGTAACGGCACCACCAACGGCTTCAGCACGAACGCTTTCGGTATCCAGGGCCTTTGGGCTCCGGTCGAAGACATCAAGTTCCGTGCTCAGTTCCAGCGTTCGGTGCGTGCACCTAACGTGATCGAACTGTACACCGGCCAGAACACGGGTCTTCCGAACCTTAACTCGGCAGGCACGAACTCGGCAGGCGTTCAGCTGTTTGACCCATGCGCATCGGCAAACCCGATCGCATCGTTTGAACAGTGCGCACGCACCGGTGTGACCGCAGCGCAGTTTGCCAACGCGACCAACCCGATCCTGGACGTCATTTCGGGCCAGACCCAGTCGTTGACTGGTGGTAACCCGGATCTGGATCCGGAAAGCTCCGACACCTACACCTTTGGTGTGGTTGTTGAGCCCCGCTTCATCCCAGGTCTGACTTTCTCGGTCGACTACTTCGACATCACCGTAGATGACTTCATCTCCGCTGGTATCGGTGCACAGGTCGTTCTGGACAACTGTCTGGCAACCGGCGATCCGACCTTCTGTAACCTGATCGTTCGTTCGTCGACCGGCAGCCTTGCAGCTGGTACGTTCGGTGTCGGTTTCCAGCAGACCAACATCAACATCGCTGAGCTGAATACATCAGGCTTCGATATCCAGGCGCGTTACAGCACCGATATCGGCAACCTCGGTGGCTTCAGCCTCGATTATGCAGCAACCATCCTCGACACGAACGACTTCGTTCCGTTCCCGGGTGGCGAAGCTATCGATTGTGCAGGCTTCCTGAACAACGGTTGTGTTCAGCCGGTCAACCCGAGCTATCGTCACCGCGCGATCCTCGGCTGGCAGACCAATTTCGGTCTCGACCTGAACCTGACCTGGCGTCACTTTGCCGGCACCAATGATGAGCCGAACACCGACGCACCAGAGGTTGATGAGCGCCTTCCGGCAATCAACTACCTCGACTTCTCGTTCTTTGCTGATCTGAATGACACCGTGTCACTGCGCGGTGGTGTTCTGAACTTCACCAACGAGCAGCCGCCGGTATCGACCTCTTCGGGTCCGCCGCTCGGTAACGGTAACACCTTCCCGACGATCTACGACACCGGTCGTACGTTCTTTGCGGGTGTGAACTTCCGCTTCTGATCTTTCGGTCAGAACTGAAAAAGTTGAGCCGCGGTCTTCGGACCGCGGCTTTTCTTTTGCCCCATT
>CALLQC010000110.1 GCA_938015255.1 uncultured Erythrobacter sp. | reverse complement strand
TGGCGGTGACAGCGGGGACGGGAATCACGTTTAACTCCGGCGCTGATGCAGTTGCCGACACCCTTACATCGGGGCAAAGCGTCAGCATCGCGGCAGATGGAGCGGCGCTGGTAAACACGATTGCGGCCGCGCAGTCCGGCGGCGGAAACGTCTCGGTCCTTGCAGGGGACGAGGTGATTATCGACACGCTCACCGGCAACACCGCTCAGCTCAGCTCGACTGGGGGAGCGATTGAAGTCGCGGGCAATGTCGACATGACCGGACTGGTTTCCGCGTCAGGGCAAAGCGTCCTGCTGAATGCGGGCGGCAACCTTGTGGTCAGTGCACAGGCAAGTAACGGCAACATCGATATCACCACCGGCGGTGATCTGGATGCTCAGGATATGACCGCGAATGGCGATATCACTCTATCCAGTGGCGGTTCCGCGTTTGTTAGCACCGCTGCGGCAACCGGCCAGGCACCGCCAGCCGCAGCATCTCAGGGAATCGCGCAGATCATAACCACCAGCGGCGGTAATATATCGATCACCGCGGCGACAGATATCCTGATCAGCTCGACCGTGAATGCCGCCGGAGGCCTGTCCCTTGATGCCGGGAACCTGATCGACATTCAGGCAACCGCCTCGGGCGCGGAGATTGATACCAATTCTGCCGATCTCGACATCGGGACAGGCGGAGCGCTGGGCCGCAGCGACCAGACCAATGCTATCAACATCACCACAATCGGGGACATTTCGCTTGGCGGTGCGGCAGGCAGCAGCGGATTTGAAGTCGATAGCGACGAGTTCACGCGCATCCACAGCGGCGGCGATCTCACTTTCGATGCAGTCGGAGCCGGTACTGGAGAGGGCAACATCTTTGTCGGAGATCTGGTGGTGACAGTGGGCTCGGGCACGGGCACACCGACAGACGGCAATATCGCACAGTTTGGCGGTCTGTTCTTCGAGGCTGATAACGATATCGTGTTCGACGGCGCGTTCACCTTTACCAACGCCTCGTTCGACACGTTCTTCGCAGCTGACGCCGGAAACGTTATTTTTATCGACGCGGAAAATGCCACCCTGCGCTTTGAAGACAGCAGCGGCGGCTTGAGCGGTCTGATCGAAATGTCAGCGCGCAGCATCGTTGCGGCGACGACATCGCTGTTCGCGGATATCGACACTCTTTCCTTCACAGAAATAGAAAACCTTGCTGGCGCAGCGGCGGCTAGCCCGCGTGCAGATGGATATATATTTGGCGGCGATTTCAGCTTCTTTGTCGATGATATCCTCGTCATTCAGAACAGCGCGGACGCAACCGATTTCGATGCCCGCCGCGGGATCACGGCAACATCGCTCGCCGTTTTTGAACGATCACCTGGGATCGGGATCGCGATCAACGGTATTGTCGACGGCGTGCCTGGGATCGATGCGCTGTCGCTGGTCGGCGTGCCGACGACGTTCGATTCGGCTTCGACCATCAATGGCTGTCTGATCCTGGATCCGGCAAGCTGCATCGCTGCGATTATCCCTCCGGTCACACCGCCGCCCTCGATCGACAATCCGACCAAGGACAATCCCGTTCAGGATCTGATTGAAGATCAGGTGGAGGAAGAAAGCCCGGTTGAAAGCGGCAGTGTCTCTTCAATCGTGTTTGAATTCCGTGAGGATCCCGAAATGACCGAAGACCCGCTGTTGGATGATCCTGTTACCGGCGCTGGTAATGAGGATTTGTGGGTTGGCGAAGGTGAGGAAGCTCTGGAACCCGCCGAATAGCTTGACCGGCGCGGCGCGGCCTAGCAAAGCGCGCTCATGACAGACGCGCCGCTAAAGCTATTCAATTCGCTCACCCGCGAACTCGAAACTTTCCAGCCAGTCCATACGGGCGAAGCGCGCGTCTATACGTGCGGGCCCACGGTCTACAACTACCCGCATATCGGGAATATGCGGGCCTATGTCTTTGCCGATGTTTTGGGGCGGACGCTGACCCACAAAGGGTACGAACTGACCCACATCATCAACATCACCGATGTTGGCCATCTTACCGATGATGCTGATGAGGGTGAGGACAAGATGGAGAAGATGGCTGCCGAAAAGGCGCAGTCAATCTGGGACATCGCAAAGCATTACACTGAGGCCTATTGGGAAGACATCAAGGCGCTGAATATTCGCCAACCGGCCAAATGGTCGGTTGCGACCGATTACATTGAGGAGATGATCGAGTTCGCGAAAAGCATTGCGGACAAACACTGCTATGAGCTCGACAGCGGGCTCTATTTTGATGTGTCGACCATCGAAGATTACGGTCGTTTGGCGCGCGCCATTACCGAAGACGGGGAAGGCCGGATTGACACGGTCGAGGGCAAGCGCAACGCGGCAGACTTTGCGATTTGGCGCAAGACGCCTGCGGGCGAGACGCGGCAAATGGAATGGGACAGCCCGTGGGGTAAAGGTGCGCCAGGCTGGCATCTTGAATGCTCGGTCATGGGCGAGAAACTGCTCGGCTTCCCGTTTGACATTCACACCGGCGGGATCGATCACCGCGAAATCCATCACCCCAATGAGATTGCGCAGAATCAGGCGTTTTGCGGATGCGGCGGGCTGTCTGAGGCGACCAATTCGGGGGCCAGGATATGGATGCACAACAACTTTCTGGTCGAGCGCAGTGGCAAGATGAGCAAATCGTCGGGCGAATTCCTGCGGCTGCAATTGCTGATCGACAAGGGTTACCACCCGCTCGCCTACCGCATGATGTGCCTGCAGGCGCATTACCGCAGCGAGCTTGAGTTCAGCTGGGAAGGGCTTGAGGCGGCACTGACGCGGCTCAAGCGGATGGTCATGGCGGCTGAACGCATCGTAGACGCCCCTGATGGCGGAGTGACCGACCACCCGAAATTCAAACCTGCGCGGGAAAAATTCGAAGCTGCCATCAGCGATGATCTGAATACGCCAATCGCGCTGACCGCATTGGAAGATGCGCTTGCCGTCAAGAAAGTGGACACCGCGATCAAGCGAGCTGTCGCCGAGCATATGGATGCGGTCCTTGGCCTCGGCCTGTTCCAGCTGACACGGGCCGCACTGCGCGTCAGACCAAAGAGCGCGGAGATATCCGAGGAGGAAATCGAAGACGCGCTTGCCCGCCGCAAGGCTGCGCGTGCGGAAAAGGACTTTGCCACCTCCGATGCACTGCGCGACGAACTAGCATCGAAGAGCGTCGAGGTGATGGACGGCGATCCGCTGGGCTGGGACTGGAAGCTGGGCTAGCTCTTGCAATTCTTGCGGCAGTTGTTAGTCCAGTTGCATGTTGCAACCTATCCTATGGCTCATCCTGGCGGCGGTTCACGCAATGCCGGCATCCGCCTTATTCCGGCCTGCGACATTGTCGGCACTCTACCGGATTGAGCCGGACAATCCCCTATTCCTGCTAATGCAGCATCGCGCTGCTCTATTCCTGGCCGTGTTTGTCGCTTGTATCTGGGCCGCATTCATTCCCGAAGGTCGCCGCCTTGCCGTGATTATCGTTGGGATCAGCATGCTGAGCTTTCTCGCTCTTTACTGGATGGCCGGCAGCCCGCTCCAGCTCAAACGGATTGCCATGGTCGACCTTGCAGGATTGCCGGTGCTGGTGGGGGTGGCGTGGCTGGCTTTCCGGCCTTAACACCGGTCCTATGACAACACTCGCAATCTCCGGCCTGATCCGCCCTCTGCTTGAACCGCAATTGCCAAGCGATCTCGATGTGCGCTGGTTCATGACACATGAAGAAGCGCTTGAAGCGGTGCCGGACGCCGAAATCGGCTGGTTCGACATGTACGATCAGGATGCGATGGTCGCGACTTTGCGCGCCGCAGAAAATCTCAAATGGCTCAATTCGATTTATGCCGGGCTCGATTTTCTGCCGATGGATGTGCTGATTGATCGCGGGATCACCGTCACCAATGGCGCAGGGATAAACGCGATTACCATCGCCGAATATGTCGTGATGGGCATGCTCAATATAGCCAAGGATTACCGTGCAGTGTTGCGCGCGCAGGAGCGGCGTGAATGGCTGCTCGACAGTCCCGGTAAACGCGAACTGGCCGGATCGAAGGCGCTGCTGCTCGGCTATGGTGCAATCGGCAAGCTGGTGAAGCCACGGCTCGAGGCTTTCGATGTCGATGTAACTGTGGTGCGCCGGACGCCAGGTGAGGGTGTGCTCACGCCCGATCAGTGGCGGGATCGATTGGGCGAGTTCGACTGGGTGATCCTTGTCGTGCCTGCGACGCCTGAAACCAACAACATGATTGGCGCAGACGAGCTGGCGGCGATGAAGTCTGATGCCGTACTGTTAAACTTTGCACGCGGCGAAGTGGTCGACCAGCCGGCGTTGGTGTCCGCACTCGAAGCAAAGCAGATCGGCGGCGCTTTTCTCGATGTGACAACACCAGAGCCACTGCCCGGCGATCACGAGCTGTGGACGCTCGACAATGCGCATGTCTCGATGCACCTGTCCGGCCGCGCGCAGGACAAGATGTTTTCCCGCAGCGCAGCGCGTTTCCTCGACAATCTTGGCAACTATCTTCGCGGCGAGCCGGTTGCGCCGATTTTTGATCCTGAGCGCGGATATTGATCCGACGCGCCGAACTTGGCGCTTTCGTGCAATTCATGCATACAGTTTGCAGGCATCACGGCCAGCGGGGTCGAACCGCAGGCACATTGCCATGCGCCGCTGCATACATTGACGGCGGTTTCACATTTGGGGGGAAATGAGAAATGAGCGATACCAAAAAAGCATCCGACGTCTTTATTGATTGTCTGGAAGCTGAAGGCTGCGAATATATCTTTGGTGTTCCGGGTGAGGAAAACCTCGATTTTCTCGACTCATTGGGACGCTCGAAAAAGATCAAGCTCATTCTGACCCGGCACGAACAGGGCGCAGGCTTTATGGCCGCAACCTATGGTCGCCACACCGGCAAAACAGGTGTATGCGTTGCGACGCTTGGACCGGGTGCGACCAACTTCGTCACCTCCGCCGCCTATGCCCAGCTCGGCGGAATGCCGGTGCTGATGATCACCGGGCAAAAGCCGATCAAGAAATCGAAGCAGGGCCGGTTCCAGATCGTCGATATTGTTTCGTTGATGGAGCCGGTGACGAAATACTCCATTCAGATCGCCGCAGGTGACAACATCCCCAGCCGTGTGCGTGAGGCTTACCGCCTTGCCGAAGAGGAAAAACCGGGCGCGACCCTGATCGAGCTGCCCGAGGATATCGCCGAAGAACCGACCACGGATTACAAGCCACTGCCCAAGAGCGTGGCGCGCCGCCCCTCGGCCGAGTGTAAGGCCGTGCGTGCGGCTGTCAAAGCAATCGAATCTGCCAAAAATCCGGTGCTGGTCATTGGAGCGGGCGCCAATCGCAAACTGTGCGGGCGGATGCTTGAACAGTTCGTCGAAAAAACCGGCATTCCGTTCCTGACCACGCAGATGGGCAAGGGCGTGATTGATGAGCGCCATCCAAAATTCCTTGGCTGCGCCGCGCTTTCCGCCGGAGATTTCGTACATCGCGCGGTCGAGGCATCCGACTGCATCATCAATGTCGGCCACGACGTGATCGAAAAGCCGCCCTTCTTTATGCACGATAATGGTGTGACCGTTATTCACGTGTCGACCCGCACCGCAGAGGTCGATCCGGTCTACTTCCCGCAGATCGAGGTCATCGGCGATATCGCCAACGCTGTCTGGCAGATCAAGGAAGACATCAGCCCCAATCGCGACTGGGATTTCGATCACATGCTCGCCTATCATCAGGCCGAACTCGATCACACGGGCAAGCTGGCAGCGGACACGCGCTTTCCGATTTTCCCTCCGCATCTGGTTCAACAAGTGCGCGATTGCCTGCCGCGAGATGGCATCATCTGCCTCGACAATGGCGTCTACAAGATCTGGTTCGCGCGCGGATACACCGCCTATCTTCCCAACACCGTCCTGCTCGACAATGCGCTTGCAACAATGGGCGCGGGTCTTCCCTCTGCGATGATGAGCGCAATGCTGTACCCTGAGCGCAAGGTCATGGCGATTTGCGGCGATGGCGGCTTCATGATGAACAGCCAGGAAATGGAGACTGCGGTCCGTCTTGGCCTAAATCTCACCGTCCTGATCCTGCGCGATGACGCGTATGGCATGATCCGCTGGAAGCAGGCGAATATGGGATTCGAGGATTTCGGCCTCACCTATGGCAACCCGGATTACGTCAAATATGCCGAGAGTTACGGCGCGCATGGGCACCGTGTGGAATCGTCCGCGCACCTCACTGAACTGCTCGCGCATTGCCGCGATACGCCTGGTGTGCATCTCATCGATTGCCCGGTCGACTATACCGAGAACGATCAGATCCTGAATATCGATATCAAGGAACTAAGCGCCAAACTTTGAGTTTGGTTTGGAAGTTCTCACAACAAAATCAAGGGAATAACCCATGAAAGACGTCGTCAATCCGTTCGACCGCCAGAAGATCGGAGAGGTGCCCACGCACGACTGGAACACGGTCGATGGCTATCTCGCCAAGGCTGCTGACCTGCATGCCGATCGGTCGAACTGGCTGAAGACGCACGAGCGCGCTGCGATCCTTGAAAGGGTTGTGGAGATCATGAAGGATCGGCGCGATCACCTTGCCATGCAAATCGCCAATGAGGGCGGGAAGCCGTTGATCGATGCACGGGTGGAGGCTGATCGCGCAATCAAAGGCGTTGAGTTGTGCATTGAGGATCTGGGCAATGTGCGCGGCACCGAAATCCCGATGGGTTTGAGTGCATCGGGCGATGGGCGGCTTGCATGGACCAGCCGCGAGCCGATCGGCCCGGTGGTCGCGGTGAGCGCTTTCAACCACCCGCTCAATCTAATTGTCCATCAGGTCTGCCCTGCGGTCGCCACCGGTTGCCCGGTGATCGTCAAACCGGCAAGCGACACGCCGCTATCGTGTTTTGAGTTCATCTCGATCTTGCATGAGGCCGGATTACCCGAGGATTGGGCGAGGGCCGTCAATCCCGACCGTGATACAGCGACCAAGATGGTGACGGATAAACGCGTCGCCTTTTTCTCCTTTATCGGCTCGTCCAAGGTTGGCTGGTCGCTGCGCTCGCAGCTTGCACCCGGCACCCGCTGCGCGCTTGAACATGGAGGTGTTGCACCGGTTATTGTCGATCAGACTGCCGATCTCGACGATGCTGTGCCTGCGCTCGCCAAGGGTGGGTTTTACCATTCAGGGCAAGTCTGTGTTTCAGTCCAGCGCGTCTATGCGCATTCCTCGATTGCCGAGGATCTCGCCAATCGCCTTGCCGAGAAAGCCAGCGGGCTGAAAGTTGGCAACGCAATCGATGAGGATGTCGAATGCGGCCCGCTGATCCGCCCGGCCGAAGTGGACAGGGTGGCCGAATGGGTCGAGGAGGCGAAATCTGGCGGGGCCAAGGTTCTCACCGGCGGCGAAAAGCTTTCCGACACGACTTACGCCCCGACCGTGCTGCTCAATCCTTCGGACGATGCGACCATCTCCAGGAATGAGGTGTTTGGACCGGTCGTGTGTGTTTACTCCTATGACGACGTGGATGAGGCGATTGCGCGGGCAAACTCGCTCGATGTGTCGTTTCAGGCGGCGGTTTTCACCAACGATCTCAAGGCGGCGATGCACACCTATCGCAACATCAACGCATCTGCGGTGATGGTGAACGATCACACCGCTTTCCGCGTCGACTGGATGCCGTTCGCCGGTCTCAAAACATCAGGCCACGGCGTAGGCGGTATTCCGTACACGATGCACGAGATGACCATCGAAAAGATGATCGTGATCAAAAGCTAGGTGTTAACTCGGGGGGGCTGCGTTTCGGTCCCTTCAACTCTCTTCCAGCAATAGCAGAACCGCTGTCACCACCATGCGCTCGTTGTCGCCGCCAAAGCGGTGATCGACTTCGCGCACGGTAGCCTCGGCCACCAATTGTCCGGGAATTGTGAATTCATGGTCGGGCAAGGCAGCGATGAAATCCTCGCCCGCTTCCACTGCCACTGATCCTTCAAATTCCAGCATGAGTTCATGCCGCGTGCCGGAAAAGGTGATGGACGCCCACGGTTTCTCTTCGTGAGCGAGCAGGCTTGCGCGACCTCTGGCGAGCATAAGCAGCGCCTCGCGCACACGGTCTCCGGTGGTCCGGCGCGGGCGATAGCGCCGGTTGCGGCGGGAAGCAGAGGATTCGGCTGATTTTGTTTCGAGGGGGTCGGGGCGGGAAATGGTGTCGATCAGCATGGGACAAGCTCCTTGGTCTCGGTGGATTGAACTGCGGTTTCGTATGATGCCATCCATGCAAGCGTGCGCGCCTCAGTGGCGGCGCGCGGGATGCGGCCCATGCGCAAATCAAGCACAAATCGGGGATCGTGGGCGGCCAGGCGGCCGAATTTGGTGGCGGGCATATCGTGAGTGCGCAGGAACTTTTCGACTTGGCGGATCAGCATGGGACTCCCCTGGATTGCGAGTGACTTTCACCAAGCGAATCGCCTGATGTTCGCTAAATGTTCCAACTGAAATCCTACTTGTCTAGGAAAAATCCTATGCTATAGGAAAATTATGGAACATCTCACCAAAGACGAGCGCAATGCGCGCGGCCGATTGCAGGATATGGTGCGCAAGAGCGGCACCAGCCTCGCCGCGCTTTCGCGCCTACTCGGCCGAAATCCGGCCTATCTCCAGCAATATGTATCGCGCGGCAGCCCGCGGCATCTTGATGAGCCTGATCTGCGAAAAATCGCTGAATTCCTTGGTGTTTCAGAGCGTGTCATCGCAACCAGGATCTTTGCGGATGGCGGTGTTGAGGAGGCTTCGTCTGGCTATAATGCCGAGGGTAATGGTCGCTCGCGTGAATGGATTGATGTCCCACGTTTCGCATTGGGAGCATCAGCGGGGCCGGGCGCGCTGCCGGACAAGGAAATTTCCTACGATTCGTTCCGGTTTTCGCGCCGCTGGCTCGCCGAGCAAGGTCTGGAACGCGCAGTTCTGTCCGCGATCCGTGTCGAGGGAGATTCGATGGAGCCACTGCTGAGCGATGGCGACGAAATCCTTGTTGACCGGGCCAAACGCCCTTTCCGCGATGGCGTGCATGTCGTGCGTCTGGGCGATACCTTGATGGTCAAGCGGGTCGCTGCGAGCGGGCAGGGCAAACTGGCGCTGATCAGCCAGAACCTCGCCTATCCGCCGATCCATGTTGCATCGGATGAGGTTGAACTCATTGGCAGGGTCGTCTGGAAGAGCGGGCGTCTCTAACGCCCGCCAAACTACACCTTTGTATCGAGCTCCGACTTTTCCATTACGCCCCTTATCCGCGCCCGAATCCGCTTGGATGTTGGGCCGCGATCAGTACCGCTATCCAAATCCGACTTTCCCGGGCTTTCCCGGTCCAATGCGAGATTGATCATCGTGAGCGGCTTGGCGATCCAGGGATGGTGCAATTGCGCCATGCGGCGGCGATGTTGCAGGGCTGACCAGCGGCCACGGCAATATTTCGGCGGCACTGGGGTGCCCATAAGCTGCGCCAAGCTGTGCAATTGTGTGGTGATGGCTCTGCGAACAAAGCCCGTGGGGGCAAGCGTGAGCAATCGGTCCCAGTCAATACCGCCAGATCGGACCAGCGCGTCAAGATCAAACATATGGCGCAGATCGATTGATCCGCGCACGTAATCGCTTTCCTGCACCTGATCGTGCAGGATCAGTATCGCCGCGCGGTGAGTGGGAGCAGGCACCAGAGCGCGTGAGGTGCCGATGGTGGCCGCGACCGCGCTTTCTGCGAGCAGACTGTAATCGAGTCGCGGCCGCTCCACCTTGAAGCGCCAGTGGAGATCAATCATCCCGGGGAAGTCCGGATTGGCCAGCGAGACCGCGCCCCACAACCGGCCATCATCCTGGTCTTCATGATAGCCGAGTGCGTGCAGGGCATTTTCCGCCTGTTCAAGATCGCCTCGGTCAACCAGCAAATCGAGATCTGACGTGATCCGCGTGAGTTCACCAGCGTGATCCATTCCGAAATCACCTGTGCCTTTCAGCAGGATCGGTTGGACATCCGCGTCGTTCAGCGCAGCAAGTGCCTGTTCCAATTGCGCGCGCATCATCCGGTTGCGGGCAATGGCCTGGGTCTCAACGGTTTCCAGCAACTGGCTGGCTTCGGCCGGGACACCAGCGACACCGCGCAGGGCGTTTGCGAGAATCGGCGTAACCAGTGTGCGGTTGGCGAGGGTAAGCACCGCAAACCAATCAATATCTGCTGGCGGATCGCCGTTTGCGCAGGCGAGCAGATCCAGCAATGTCTTGCGAGTGTCA
>CALLQC010000109.1 GCA_938015255.1 uncultured Erythrobacter sp. | reverse complement strand
CGCGGGCCATCTCGCCGCGCCGCGCCTCTTCGCTTTCAGCACGCGCTGCAAGGGTGGCGCGCCCCTCGCGCGCCTGGGCAAGCTTTTCGGTGACATCGGCCAGCGTGCGATCCGCCGTCGTGACAAGCTCTTGCGCCGCATCTTTGGCGCGCTCGGCCTCGGACAGTTCGCGGGTCAGCTTCTCGCGCATTACATCGCCTTGCTCGATTTCGGCGATGAGCGAGGCAGGCTTGGCGGCTATCACGGCGCGCTCTTCCTCGATCTCCTCAAGCCGGCGGGCGGTTTCCGCCATCCGGTTGGCTGCCTCGCCAGAGCGCGCCTGCCAATTGGCGTGATCGGCCTGTTGCGCGGCAAGGCGTTCGCGCGAAACGGCGAGGCCCTGATCATGGGCAGCAAGCTCGGCCATTGCCGCCTGCACGGCGGATTTGGCAGCCTCGTGTTTTGCCTGTGCCGCTTCAAGCGAAGCGCGGCCGGCATCCGGTGATGGCAGGGTATCGCGGCTGTCTTTCGCTGCTTCGAGCTCGGCTTCGGCGCCGCCGACCTGCTCGGCGAGCTCGGCCTCGCTGTTCGAAAGCTGTTCAAGCCGGGCGGCTATGCGTTCTTTCGCGGCTTCTGCAGAATCCAGCGAGCGCAGGGCCTGGCGTTCAGCCTCTATTGCACCGGCAATTTCACGTTCCTGAGCGACCAGACCGGTTTGCAAGGCCGACAATTCCTCACGCGCTGTGCGCTCGCCAGCTTCGGCAGCTTCCGCTGCGCTGCGCAGGTCCGGAAGCTGCTGCTCCAATTCGGCCAGCCGGTTGGCGGCTTCCAGCCTCGCAGCCTCAGCCGATCCCTCGCCGCGCGCAACGAAGCCGTCCCACCTCCGCAAATGGCCGCCAGTGGTGACAAGCCATTCCCCTGCACCGAGCGCGCGGCCATCGTCGGCCTCGGCGACGTGCACCATGGCAAGGCGGGCGCGCAACTCTTCCGGACAATCGGTGATGTGCGCGAGCAGGCTGTCAGCGACGGGGGAGTGGGCGGCGCTGCCCGTCCAGTAGCGGCCATCAGCCATTTCGGCTGGCGTGCCCAGCGGCGATTTCGCATCGCGGCCAAGTACGGCGGCGAGCGCGCGTTCGTACCCTTTTGCAACAGCAACCTTGTCGAGAGCGGTGGACAGTCCCTCGCGGCCCTTGGCGCGTTTTTCACGGGCGTCACGGTCGCGGGCAAGAGCGGTGTATTCGCGTTCTATCCCGGCCAGCTCAGCCCGCGCTGTGGATAGCGCCGCGCTTGCTTCGTCGCGCGCGGTCTGGAGCGCGCTCTTGCGTTCCTGATCTTTTTCTAGTTTCGCCCGTAAAACAGCGACTTGCTCCGCCGCTTCCTCAGAAGCTTCGCGTGCGGCGATTACAGCATGATCGGGATCTTCACCCCCGGACAATTCGGCACGAGTGTGCGCAATACGCTCGCCTTCACGGGCGAGGCGGGAAAGGCGAGCCTCTGCCTGTTCGATCGCAGCCTCTGCCACGCGCCATTCGGCCTCGACCCCGGCATGATCGGCGGTCGCCTTTGCCAGCGCAAGTTCGGCGGTCCGGCTGGCGCGCTCGGTGTTTTCGGATTTGTCGGCCAAAGCGGGACGCTGCGCCTCCGCATCGGCCACGGCGGCGCGGCTGGTTTCCAGCTCGCGCGCAAGCGTCTTGAGCGCATCGGCAGCATCCGATGTCATCCGGTCAGCTGCAATTCGGTCTTCTTCAAGCCGCGTGCGCTGACGGTCGAGATCGGCCAGGCGCGCTTCTGCCGCTTCGAGTTTTTCAGAAAGCGATGCCATGCGGTGTCCGTGCGCGCTGGCATCGTCGCGGCGGTCGGCGAGCTCATCGCGGGCTTCCGCCAGCTTCGCAGCCGCATCAGCCTGCTCTTTCTGCGCTGCATCGGTTGCCGCCTTGGCCTCTGCCACCCGCGCTTCCGCGCCTTCGGCAGCTTTGCGTGCTTCCTTCGCCGCATAGGCCGCATCACGCCACCGCGCGAACAGCAAACGCGCTTCTGCAATGGTGATCTCGTCAGTCAGTTTCTTGTAGCGCTCGGCCTGCTTCGCCTGCCTCCGCAGTGAGGACATCTGCGAATCCAGACCTGCCATCAGGTCTTCGAGCCGGGCGAGGTTTGCCTCGGTCGAGCGCAGCTTGCTTTCGGCATCCTTGCGCCGGACATGCAGGCCCGAAATGCCTGCCGCCTCTTCGAGCATCTTGCGCCGCTCCGCAGGCTTGGCGGCGATAACCTGTGCAATCTTGCCCTGAGAGACAAGCGCGGGAGAATGCGCGCCCGTGGCCGCATCTGCAAATGTCAGCGCGACGTCCTTTGCGCGCACATCATTGCCATTGACGCGGTAGGCGCTGCCGGCGCCGCGCTCGATCCGGCGGGTGACGACGAGGTCTTCACCGTCATCATCATGGGCGTGCAGCACGACTTCGGCAAAGGCACGTTCAGGGCGGGTCGACGTGCCTGCGAAGATCACGTCCTCCATTCCCCCCGAGCGCATCGATTTGGCCGAGGTTTCCCCCATGACCCAGCGAATTGCTTCGAGAAGGTTGGATTTGCCGCAGCCGTTCGGCCCGACGACGCCGGTGAGCCCTGGCTCAATGCGCAATTCAGCCGGCTCTACAAAGCTCTTGAAACCGCTGAGCTTGAGCCGGCTGATCTGCATAGGCTGCGCGTTACCCCCGTCTTCCCTTAGCGGGCGCCTGCGCGTTGCAGCACAGGCTCCAGCTGGGCCCAGCTGCGTTCTTCAAGCTGGCGTCCATTGAGGAAGAAGGTCGGCGTGGAATTGACGTTCAATTCCTGCGCCTGCGCGTTCGATGCTTCCGCGATTGCCTCGATCTTGTCCGTATCGGCAAGGCAGGTGCGCGATTGATCGGCTGACAGACCGCGAGCAGAGAAGAATTCGATCAGGCCGGCCGCCTCGGCGATGGCGATGAAGCGCTGCTCGACGGGCAGGTTACCGGCAGCTTCGTACTGCGCCGAATTGTCCTGCACGTTCTTGAAAATGTCGTTGAGCGAGGTCCAGGCCTGGTCCGACAGGGGCTGCATATTTTCCTTGGTCCCGCAGCGGACGAGCGTGGCGATGGAAAGATCGATCGGATCACGCACGAGATTGCGCTGTTCAAAGCTGACGACGCCTCTGGCGACATACTGGTCTTTCAGCGGCGGTTTGCCGGTCATCGAAAACTGCGCGCAGGCGCCGCATGTGTGCGAGGCGTATTCGACGAGTTTGAGCGGCGCATCGGGATTGCCGAGTACGTATCCGCCTTCATCGCTTATCGTCACGGTCTCGGTCCAGCTGGTGCCAGCGGGCGCATCAATCGCGGCGATGGCTTCGCCCGATGCGGTGCTGTCTTCGGCTTCACCGGCACAGGCGGCCAGCGCGAGGGGGCTGACACAGGCAATCGCGATTGCGCGAAGAGCGAATTTGGAACGGTTGGAAGTCATGTCAAATTACCTTCAATCGAATGGAGGAGGATAAACTCGTGTTTTCTGCCCCGCCAATAGCGGGAGGAACGGTGGTTGTGCAAAAATATTGGAAAACTCGTCTCCGCACCGATTTGGGACGGATTTGGCGGCATTTCAGGGATTATTCCTCGTCTGGCTTTGGTTCGAAGCGTGCTGAAAGGACTTTGTAGAGCGCATCCCAGTCATGCACGCCTTTGAGCAAACGCCCGTTCAGCGCAAAATGCGGCTTGCTGTATCCTTCCGCATCGGTCGGCAGGCTGAACTCTGAAGTGTCCGCTGCGGCATTGGCGCGGATTTCCGCAATTGCCTTTCGATCATTCAGGCACCGGTTCAGGTCCATGCGCGAATATCCGCGCCGACGCGCCATCATGTCATCGAAATCGAGCGTGCTCACCAGTCCTGTGCGGGCCGCCGGTGTGTTGCGCGACCATGATGCGCGGGCGAATGATGAAGATGTGTTCCAACGCTCCATCCAGTCGGGCTGTTGGCGCAGGAACATCGCATGGTTCACCTTGAACTTTTCAGGTGCACCGCAGCGGCTTAACAAAGCAATCGGAAGATCAACCGGATGGTTGAGCCGCTGACGGATCTCAACCGACAGGATACCCGGCGCGAGCAGCGCGAGATCAAGCTCGGGATCCCCGCGAAAGGTGAATGTGTGACACCCCTCGCAGGCATAGCTGGTGAACATGATCAGCTGCGCATCGGCATCGGGATTGCCGATCAGATGGCCGCGCTGGGTCCGCTCGACATCGGCGTGCCAGGCTTTTTTACTGCCATTGTCGATGAAATCGCTTAGCACATTTTCAAGGTCCTGCGCGCCAGCCGGTGTCGCCAACCCTACGGCAGCGAGCGCCAGCGCGCCGATCAAAACTCTCATTCCTGCCCCTTATCCCCTTCGCCGTCGTCAAAGCTGCGGGCGAGCGATTCCAGCACCTGCCGCAATTCCGGATCGCCGATATCGCGCAGGGAATCTCCGAGCTCCATCGGGATCGGCTTGAGCGAAGGCGGCGCCTTTGCTGGCTCTTGAGCATGCGGCGCCTTAACCGCGCCTTGCCGGATCTTGATCCGCGAAACGGCGCTGTAACCGAAAAAGCGGTTCACCCGTTCGATAATCTCGGGGATCACCTGCTGTATCAGCGGAGCATGGGCGGGTTTCACGACGAGCTGCAATATGCCTTCGGATTTTTCGCCGGGGGGAAAGCGGATCGCCTCAGGGCTGCATACTTTTGCATGCTGCGGACCGACGATCTCCGGCCAGCGGGTTACGACAGAGCTTTGCACAAAACCGAACCGGCGAAACGCAGTGCGGCCGATCTCCGGCGTGAGGTCGCCAATCGCCTTTGCCCCGCCGCCACGCGGGCGCTGATAGGGTTTGGGGGATTTCTTGCCCGCTTTGCCCGTCTTGTCGTTGTTGCCTGTTCCCATCATCAGATCAGCCATGCCATAGGCCGCATGTGACTTCCACTGCCGCTGACATCTCTTCCACGCTGCTCGATTGGTATGATGCCCATGCGCGGTCGCTGCCATGGCGCAATCCGCCGGGAAACCCGGTGCCGAATGACGCGGCCTGGCCATACCGGGTGTGGCTATCCGAGGTAATGCTGCAACAGACGACCGTTGCTGCGGTGAAGCCCTATTTCGCCAAGTTCACGTCCACATGGCCCAATATCGAGGCGCTGGCTGCGGCGTCTGATGAAGAGGTGATGGCGGCATGGGCGGGGCTGGGCTATTACTCGCGCGCTCGCAATCTGGTGAAATGCGCGGGCATTGTCGCCGCACGCGGGGGATTCCCGCGAACAGAGGCAAGGCTGCGCGAATTGCCAGGGCTTGGCGCTTACACGGCGGCTTCGATCGCGGCGATTGCCTTTGGCGAGCGTGCGGTTGTTGTCGATGCCAATGTCGAGCGCGTCATCTCCCGCCTGTTTGCCATCGAAGACCCGCTGCCCGGTTCGCGCAAGACGATACGTCAACGTGCAGACGAGATTACACCCCGGTCGCGCGCAGGGGATTTTGCGCAGGCCATGATGGATCTTGGATCGCAGGTCTGCACCAGCAAGACGCCGCGCTGCTTGCTATGCCCGCTTCAGGATGTCTGTGCCGGGCGGAAACTCGGCGATCCCGAGCGGTTGCCGGTCAAACCTCCGAAAAAGGCCAAGCCCGAAATCGCGGGAACAGCGTTCTGGATCGAGAAAGACACGCATGTCTGGATCGTCACGCGGCAGGGCACAGGGATGCTCGGCGGGATGCGCGCATTGCCCGATGATGGCTGGAGCGCGCGCGCAGATGGGTCGGGCAGACGGCCTCTTGAAGGTGAGTGGGATACAATCGGCACGGTGCGCCACACCTTCACCCACGCGCATCTTACACTGTCTGTCGAGCGCACGAGCGCGGTCAGTGACCCAAGCGGTCAGGGCGAATGGTGGCCTATCGCGCGCATCGATGATGCAGGTCTGCCCACATTATTTGCGAAAGCCGCGAGGCTGGCGATCAGATAAATCCGCCGCCCAGCATCAGCCGGACAGCCGCGATCAGCAGCACGATCAGGCAGAAATTGCGGCCGCTATCGCTGGAAGACAGCGCACCGAATATCACGCCAAGCACGATCAGCGGCAGGGCGATCCAGTTGGCCCAGCCCAAAAACGGAATCTGCGCCGGAATGACAATGATGAGAGAGAGTAGGCCGATGAGCCAGGCAAGGATATTGAACATGTGTGTTATATAGGTAGCACGGCAACACACTTCAAGCTTTCAAGTGCAGTTCAGGTCAATGCTTAAACAAAGTCCCGATTGACCACCTATCCCAACTACCCCAGAGAGGTGGCAAATAAAGGCGCAATCGATTCCGCGCCGAGAGAGGAGCCCCATGGCATATCGCAATTTCGCCCAAGCTGACATTTCGCGCCGCTCGCTGTTTCGCGGCGGTACCTATCTTGCTGCAGGCGCGGCACTTTCAACGCTGCCGTTCGGCCGCGAGCTGCTCGCCCATGATGTTAGCGAGGCTTGGCCGAATGTCGCCGCCATGGCGGAAAAATACGTCAGCGAGCGCAAGGTCGCAAATCTGCTCATGACATTTGGCTGGGGCCAGCAGGAACACGCGCACACGGTGGGCGGGGGCACGCTGGGCTTCGGCAATCCGCGGGATGTCGATGTGGATTCGCTTTACCGCATCTATTCGATGACCAAACCGGTCACCGGGATGGCGATCATGATGCTGATCGATGATGGCCTGCTTGGCCTCGACCAGCCGCTGCACGATATCATGCCGCAATTTCGCGACATGCAGGTGCTCATCGATCCCGAAGGATCGCTGGACAATGTTGAACCGGCGAAGACACCGATCACCATTCGCCACCTGCTCACGCACACAGCGGGCCTAGGATACCTGATCACAAGCAAGGGGCCGCTGCTTGATGCCTACCGCGAAAACGGTCTTGTGGGCGGACGAGTAAGCCGCTTTCCGATACCCGGCATTCCTCCGGTAACACCCGCGCCCAATCTCGAAGTGTGGGCAGACCGGCTTGCGACGCTGCCATTGATGGTTCAGCCGGCCACCAAATGGATCTATTCCTGCAGTATCGATCTGCTGGGCCGGGTGATCGAAGTCGCCTCGGGCAAGGATTTCGAGACATTTTTGAAAGAGCGCATCTTCGAACCGTGCGGCATGAACAGCACGTGGATGACCGTGCCCGAAAGCGAAAAGGGCCGCCTTACCGATAATTACGGGATTGCCGCGGGTTTCCCTGTGCCGATCGATCCGGCTGCGGGCACAATTTACACCGATGCGCCCAAAGTGCCCTCTGGCGGCGGCGGGCTTGTTTCGACGCCTGCTGACTATGACCGGTTCCTGCGCATGTTGCTGGGCTATGGCAGGATCGGAAATGAGCAGGTGATGGGCGAGCTTGCTGTGCGGGTCGGTACGTCAAACCTGCTTCCCAAGACGGTGGATACCGCGGGCAGCTGGATCGCTGGCGAAGGTCACGGCGCAGGCGGACGCGCGACCAATGGCACATTCGGCTGGGGCGGGGCGGCTGGCACTTTGGGTGCGGTCGATTTCAATCTCGGCCTTCGTGCGGCTTTGTGGACGCAGTACATGCCGACCGAAGCCTATCCGATCCGCGATGAATATCTCGCTGCATTGGAGGCCGACCTGAAAGCCATGCGCGATGCGCGGGGCATGTAAGTGGCTTTGAATCAAAGCATTGCTTTTGCCGGATCGCCGATTGACCGCGCTGACAATTTGCGCGCTGATCCCGCTGCGCTTGCCGGGCTGATGAACTGGAAGGCGCGGCTGCTCAAACTGGACGGGTTGATGCCCGAACTGGATGAACAGGGCCGCCTGGGGTGGGGCACTCTGGCTGATGCGCCGGAAGATGCGGAGCTGGTTTTCCTTGGCCTGGACCGCAGCGAAGGCGGCGAGAAGCCATGCTTTGCCGCGGTGCCTGCCGAAGGGGACAGCCGCCCGCGCATGGCAAATCCGCAATTGTGGGCGTTGATGGCGACGCTCGATCGCGGCGATCTGGCGCTTTATGGCGGCGCGCGCAGCCTTACAGACTGGCATGCACGGCATCGTTTCTGCGCACAGTGCGGCGCACCCACGCATCTTGCAAAAGGCGGGTGGCAGCGGACCTGCGGTACCTGCAAGGCCGAACATTTCCCGCGGACCGACCCTGTCACCATCATGCTCGCCGAATTTGAAGGGCGATTGATGCTGGGGCGCGGCAAGGGTTGGCCTGAGGGCGCGTTTTCCGCGCTTGCCGGCTTTGTCGAGCCGGGCGAAACCATCGAGGAAGCCGTAGCGCGCGAAGTCTTTGAGGAATCCGGAGTACGCGTGCGCGATGTTACCTATGTCGCCAGTCAGCCGTGGCCGTTCCCCAGCCAGTTGATGATCGGCTGTCACAGCCATGCCAATAATGATGCGCTGACCATCGATGAGACCGAAATGGCGGAAATTCGCTGGTTCACGCGCGAAGAAGTGGCGGCGTCAATGGAAGGTGACGGACCTTTCCGCGCTCCGCCCCCGCACGCAATTGCCTGCAACCTGATGCAATGGTGGCTGGAGAAGACCGCATGAGCAAACCCGAACAGATTACGATCGATATCTATTCGGATGTCGTATGTCCCTGGTGCGCGATTGGGTACGGCCAATTGCTGCAAGCGCTTGAGCAGCTTGAGGGTGAGATAGAGGCTGAAGTGCGCTGGCGCCCGTTCGAGCTTAATCCCGAAATGCCCAAGCAGGGGGAGGAGCAGGAGGCGCACCTCCAGCGCAAATATGGCCGCTCCAAAGAAGAAGGCGCCGAGCTGCGAAGCCGCATGAAAGAGATTGCAGAGAATGCAGGCGTATCGCTGTCCTATCAGGGAGAGGGGGATCCTCCACCTGCGATGATGTGGAACACCCGCGATTGCCACAAACTGCTGGCTTTCGCGCTGGATGAGGCTGGGCCGAAAATCCAGACCGACCTGAAACTTTCACTGTTCGAGGCGCATTTCAGCTTTCGCCAGGATCTTTCGGACCGCGAGGTCTTGCTGGACATTGCAGAACGCGTCGGCCTGTTCCGCGAAGCAGCCAAGGCGGCACTGGAAAACCCGATACTCGAAGGGCGCGTCGCGCATGAGGAGCGCGAGGCATGGGAGCACAATATTACCGGCGTTCCGGCCATGATCCTCAATCAGAAGTTCATGGTTCCCGGCGCCCAAGGGCCCGAAACCTATGTGAATGTCCTCCGCCGGGTTGCGGAAAAATCGACCGGTGCCGGATCCGATTGAGGCTGCCGAGCGTAACTGATCATTATGAAAAGCATCGCAATCGTTATCGTCGTCACCGTGATCGCGTTCGGCTTCGCAGCTTTGGCCGGTGGTAATACGGTCGACGTATTCGGCTATCCTGCATTCCTGGTTTGCGCCGTGTTTGCGATGGTATTGAACTGGCTGGCCTATATTCCCTCCGCCGCCGCCCAATCGGACAAGTTTTATGACACGACCGGCGCGGTCACCTATGCCAGCGTAACCGCCTTTGCCTGCTGGGCCGCGTATACCGCGACCGGCTATCTGGACACGCGCAGCATTGTGATCGCCGCGATGGTGGTGATCTGGTGCATCCGGCTGGGATCGTTCCTGTTTATCCGCATCCATTCCATGGGAGGGACCGACAGCCGGTTCGAAAAGATCAAGGTGAACCCGGCGCGTTTCCTGGTCGCATGGACACTGCAGGGGCTGTGGGTCGTCCTTACCGCATCAGCCGCTCTGGTGGCGATCACATCGACCGAGCGTGCGCCAATCGATATTCTCTTCTGGGTCGGCGGGGCGGTCTGGCTGCTGGGCATTACAATCGAAGCGGTGGCCGATGCGCAGAAGAGCAAGTTCAAAAGCAATCCTGAAAACAAGGGCGATTTTATCGATGTCGGCCTGTGGCGCTGGTCTCGTCATCCCAACTATTTTGGCGAGATCACCCTTTGGACAGGCATTCTGCTTATGGCGGTCCCGGTTCTTTCCGGTGGTGCGTGGCTGGTTATCATTTCCCCGCTCTTCGTGACGCTGTTGCTGACAAAGATCAGCGGCGTGAATCTGCAGAACAAGCAGGCTGAGGAGCGCTGGGGGAATGATCCTGAATACCGCAAATATCGCGAGAACACCCCTGCGCTGATCCCGATGCCGCCAAAATCATAGTCGTTTGGCCGAGCAAATGCGGGGAACTTTCCTTTGCTTATGCGTTGGTTGCATATGCGGCCGTGGGATCGGAGCGCAGGTCGCAGCGTTTGAAATGCTTACGGGAGCACATTGATGAACACCTCTTTTTCGCTTCGCCTGATTGCTGCCACTGCTTCGCTTGGTCTGCTTGCCGCTTGCGGCGGCACGGCCGATGAAGCCCCGGGCGAGGCTGCACCTGCCGGTGATGAACCCGCCATCATTGATGAACGCCAGTCCAACTTTGAAGGGATCGGCGACAGTTTCAAACTGATCCGCGCGGAGCTGGAAACCGACACACCGGATTTTGCCGCCATCGAAGGTGCGGCGAACGACATCAATGAACGCGCCAAGCTGATCACCGGGCACTTCCCCGAAGGGACCGGCATCGATGCAGGCTATGACACCGAAGCGCTGGAGACGATCTGGCAACAGCCGGCCGAGTTCGAGGCGGCTGCGCAAAAGCTGATTGATGAAAGTGCGGCCTTTGCCGCTGTCGCTGCGGGCGGAGACAAGGCCGCTGTTGCGGAACAGGTTAAGGCGCTGGGCGGATCATGTGGCAACTGCCATGATCAATTCCGTGTCGATAAAGACTGATTCAGAACGCTGAACCGATGGCATCGCGCCCGGTCAACGTCTGGGATCTGCCTTTGCGGCTGACCCATTGGAGCTTTGCCGTTCTGGTGTTTGCCATGTGGTATACGGCGGAGAATTCGCTGTGGTTCTGGCACACGCGGCTGGGCGTGGCGCTTTTTGCGCTCGTGATCTTTCGCATCATCTGGGGTTTTGTCGGTCCGCCGACCGCGCGTTTTTCCGGCTTTGTCCGCGGGCCCAAAGCGGTGCTGGGCTACCTGCGCGGGAAATATCCCGATGATCAGCGTATCGGGCACAATCCGCTGGGCGCATTGGCTGTTCTGGCGCTGCTAGGAGTGATGCTGGTGCAGACAAGCATGGGTCTGTTCGCAGGTGATCCCTATGATGGCGCGACAGGACCGCTCAATTCCCTGGTGGGTGTGATGACAGCGGATCAATTGACCGATTGGCATGCCGATTTTCTTTGGGTGGTGCTGGGAATGGCCGGCCTGCACATCACCGCGATTGGGGTTTATTCGATGATCAAGATGGATGATCTGGTCGGCCCGATGGTGACAGGCACAAAAGAAATGAAGCCTCCGGTTGAAGGGATTGCGGGGACACCCTGGCCAAGGGCGATACTCGCTCTGGCAATCGCGGCGGGTCTGGGCGTGTGGATATGGCTCGGCGCGCCGCCGCTTGGCTAAATCAGGCCCAACCGCTCCAGCTTGCCAGCGAGTTTGCCCGGCAGCGCGTCGCCAATATCCTCACCCGGATCGAGATCGCGCGGCGGCTCACCCTTGAGATAACGCCAGCCCTGATGCGCGCGCTTGGGCCGCGGGGAGACGCGGATCAGCTCCGGTTCCAGTTCGATCAGCCAGCGCCCGTCCTCTCCTTGTGAAAAGCCGTTGATCTGCGAGCGGGCGACGATGCTATGCTGATGGATCCAGTACAGCGAGCCGCCAATGCATTGCTCCCACTTCGTCGGCCGGTACTTGGTCGTCAGATGCGGGCTGCGGCGACCCGCATACCAGCTTTCGATATCGGAATAGCTTTGCGCGCCGAACGCTATCTTGGTCAGGTGGATGGGCATGGGTCAAAGATGGCGATTGCAGCGGCGCGGCTCAACCCCCGTGCATCACATAGTCACAAGCCCGCTCGCCACGGCCAGGCCAAGGAATGCGAAAAAGCCCATGCTGTCGGTTATCATCGTGACAAACACGGATGAGGCGACCGCCGGATCCTGATCAAGCCGTTCGAAGATGACCGGCACCAGCACGCCTGCAAGGCCCGCGACCGCAATGTTGATGATCATGGCAGCGGCAATCACCGCGCCCATCATCGGTTCGTAAAGAAACCCTGCCGCAATCCCGATCAAAACGGCCACGGTTCCGCCGTTAAGCAGTGCGACGCGCAGTTCCTTCCACAGGATACGCCGGGTGTTGGCGCGGGTCAGCTGGTTGGTAGCAATCGCGCGCACCGCCACCGCCATCGTCTGAGTGCCCGCATTGCCGCCAATGCTCGCGACAATCGGCATCAGCACCGCGAGCGCCACCAATTGCTCAATCGCCGCACCGAAAAACGCGATGATGGCAGAGGCGACAACTGCCGTGCCGAGGTTAGCGATCAGCCAGCGCACGCGGCTCGAATAGGCTTCACGGATCGGTTCGTTGATATCGCCATCGCCCGCACCAGACAGCAGCAGCGCGTCCTCGCCCGCCTCTTCGGAGATGATGTGCACGATATCGTCCACCGTCATCTGCCCGACCAGCCGCCCGCTTTCATCGACCACAGCAGCCGAGATCAGCGCGTATTTCTGGAACATCAGCGCGACTTCTTCCTGATCCATCGTCACCGGGATCAGCGTCTGGTCGCGTTTCATCACATCGGTCAGTTTGACCGAACGCGGCGTCGTGAGAATCCAGTTGAGCGCGCAGGTGCCCACCGGATGATGCGCGGCATCGATCACGAACACTTCGAAGAAATCGTGCTCCAGATCGCCTTCCTCGCGCAGGTAATCGATCAAATTGCCGATGGTCATATGCTCGGGCACCGCCATCACATGGCGGTTCATCAGGCGGCCTGCGGTTTCCTCGGGATAGGCGAGGGCGGAATTGACCGCTTCGGCGGTTTCCGGCTCCAGTTCGGCGATAATCGCCTTCTGGTCTTCCTCATCAAGGTCTTCGAGCAGCTGGACCGCATCATCGGTTTCAAGCTGTTCGGCGATGGTTGCCACCGCTTCCGGCTCCAGCGCCTCCATCATCACTTCGCGCACGTGATCGTTCAGCTCGGCGACCACATCAGACGTCATCAGATCGGTGATGGCGGAGGCGAGTTTCGCGCGGTCATCGCTGTCGAACAGTTCGATCAGGTCGGCGATATCGGCGGGGTGAAGCGGCTCGACCAGCTCGTAAACCGCGCCATTGTCCCCCGCATCAAGCGCAGCTTCGACCGCGCTCACATATTCGGGTTTGAGCCGGTTTTCCTCGTCATGGCGCTCGTCATCGATCCGGTCATCCGGACGCACCTCATCCTCTTGCGGCTCAGCCACAAGGGTTTCGTCGTCGAGGGCGCCTGGATCGACCATGAAGGCGGGTTTAGAAGCCAAGTTTCGAAAAGCAAGCGGGTGACATGCGCGCGTGGGCCTTTATACCCCCTCTCAAATCAAAGGAGATTCTGATTATGGCCGACAAATTGACTTTCACCCTCGACACCGGCGATGGCGAGGGCAAGGACGTTGTCATTAAACTGCGCCCCGATCTGGCCCCCGGCCATGTGGCGCGCATTACCGAGCTTGCTGGCGAAGGCTTCTACGATGGCGTGGTGTTCCACCGCGTGATCCCCGGCTTCATGGCGCAGGGCGGCGATCCGACCGGCACCGGCATGGGCGGCAGCGACAAGCCTGACCTGAAGGCCGAGTTCAACGCCGAGCCGCATGTCGAAGGCACCTGCTCGATGGCGCGTTCGCAAATGCCCGACAGCGCCAATTCGCAATTCTTCATTTGCTTTGAAGACGCGCATTTCCTCGATGGGCAGTACACCGTCTGGGGCCAGGTCGAGAGCGGCATGGAACACGTCCACGCGCTTCCCAAAGGCGAACCGCCCGCCAGCCCTGGCAAAATCGTGAAAGCGACTGTGGGGTGATTGAAGCGGGTTCGATGAGGTGACGCTCCGCCGCGCTGGCATTGCTCTGTTGCTGCTCACGCTGGGCGGCTGCGTCACCTATCCCGATATCTCGCAATCGCGTTCGCCCTGCCGGTCGGAGCCGGGCGGGTGGTGCGCGTTTGTGCGTGAGGCGGCGGTGGAGGCTTGGCCCTATGCGGTCGCATCCACCAATGCTTATGTCGGCGATGATGATCTCTTCATCGACCTTGGCCCGACGCTCAACCGGATTGAACGCTCGGACATCCCGATGGATTACGAAGGCAAGGGCTTTGGCTACGAGGTGTTTGAGCAATTCGCACCCGGCACTTGGGGCGATCCTGACCGCGTTCCGGTCGCCCGCATCCTCGCCTTTCGCGGTACCGATTTCGACGGGTTCACCGACATATTCTACGGTACCTTGCGCAGCGACCAGATCGAGATCGCGGTGCGCACTTTCGAAAACGAACGCGAGCGGTTCAGCGACGATGTGCCGTGGATCGTCACCGGCCATTCACTGGGCGGTGCGCTCGCGACCGAGGTTTCGATCAAGTATCCCGAGGTGCGCGCCTTCATGTTCAACACCTCGCCATTCTATGAAGGCGACGGGATGACGAATGATGTGCGGCGTACCGTCTTTAACGAGCGCGGGGAATTGCTGCGGCGTTTTGCCCGATTTGACAGCGCGCCTGCCGCCGAGCTGTTCACCCTGAACTGCGCTCCGCAAAAAGGCACGATTACCAAGCACAAGATCCGCCCGCTCGCCGACTGCATCACCTGGATCGCGGCCTATGGCGACAAAGAGGCCTATGCCGTGGTGAAGGCGAACAACGTGTCCAAGCCCATGGTCGAATGCGGGGAGGAGGGTAAACCGCATCCGGGCACAGGTTATCGCCAGCTGGAGCCCTGCGTGCACGTGGCGCGGCGCGAAGTGAGCGACACCGATTGAACCTGCCGCGCTTCGGCGCTAAACGCGCCGCAATCATGAAACCGACTGAAACTCCCAAGACCTACCGCGTCAAAAGCTTCGGCTGCCAGATGAACGTCTATGATGGCGAACGCATGGCTGAGATGCTGGCTGAGAAAGGCATCACCGAGGCTCCCGAAGGCGAGGATGCCGATCTGGTGGTGCTCAACACCTGCCATATCCGCGAGAAAGCCGCAGAGAAGATCTATTCCGACATCGGCCGGCTGACAAAAGGCAAGACGCAGAAGAAAGCGCCGATGATCGCGGTTGCCGGTTGCGTAGCGCAGGCCGAGGGTGAGGAGATCATGGCGCGCGCGCCGGCGGTTTCGGTGGTTGTCGGCCCGCAGGCCTATCACCGCCTGCCGGACATGCTGGACAAGGCGGTGCAGGGCGAGCGCGTGACTGACACGGACATGCCCGCGATTGCGAAGTTTGACTCGCTGCCGCAGCGCAAGCGACGCTCGCCGACCGCGTTCCTGACGGTGCAGGAAGGGTGCGACAAGTTCTGCACCTATTGCGTGGTGCCGTACACACGCGGTGCGGAAATATCCCGGCCTTACAGCGACTTGATCGGCGAAGCGCGCAAACTGATTGAGGCTGGCGCGCGCGAGATTACTCTGCTCGGGCAGAATGTGAACGCGTGGTCCGGTGAGGATGACAAGGGCCGCGCTGTCAGACTCGGCGGACTGATTCGCGCGCTGGCAAAGCTCGATGGGCTGGAGCGTATTCGCTACACCACCAGCCATCCTAACGACATGGAGGATGATCTGATCGCCGCGCATGGCGAGGTGGACAAGCTCATGCCCTATCTCCACCTGCCGGTGCAGTCGGGCAATGACCGCGTGCTGAAAGCGATGAACCGCGCGCACACGGCGGATAGCTATCTGCGGCTGCTCGAACGATTTCGTCAGGCACGGCCAGACATAGCGCTATCAGGCGATTTCATCGTCGGCTTCCCCGGCGAGACCGAGGCGGAATTTGAAGACACGCTGAGCATCGTCGATGAGGTCCGCTATGCGCAGGCTTACAGTTTCAAATATTCTCCCCGTCCGGGCACCCCCGCCGCGACGATGGATAATCAGATTGCCAAAGAGGTGATGGACGATCGCCTCCAGCGTCTACAGGCGCGTCTCAACCGGGATCAGCAGGCGTTCAATGAAGGGCTCGTGGGCAAAACGTGCAAGGTTCTGGTCGAACGCAAGGGCAAGCATGCGGGCCAGTGGCTCGGCAAGTCGCCCTGGCTTACCAGCGTGTGGTTTGAAGGTGACGCGCAAATCGGCGATATGGTCGAAGTCGATATGGTTGAAGCGGGGGGGAATTCTGTTCGGGGCAGTCTGTCAGCTGCCGCCTGAGCGCTCTTCCTTTTCCATTTCGAACGCCCGGCCCGCGATATTGCTGTAATACCTCCGCGCGAGGGCGTTTCGCGACGTTGAATACAGTTTGGAAATCAGCGCGCGGTCGAATGTGGTGAGGCCTTCCGGCGGTTCTTCGTCCCGAAATAAAGTCAGGATCGTATCCGCCGCAGGAACCGCATCGGGGGCAAGACTGCGCGTGTTGCCGAAACTGCGCATCGACGCGTAATCTGCCAGCTGCTTAAGGGTTTTGCCCTGAGCGCTTGCCAGTTCGATCATCACCGCAGCTTCGGAAATTTCCACCGTCGAATTGGTCCTTAGCCGCGAAAGCTGCCGGACCGGATTGGAAAAATCCAGTGCGCCAGAAATCCGCTGACCATAGGCGTTCGTCAGCGGTGCGCCATCGGCATTTCGGTCCTGATTGAAAGTCCACGCCCGCACCGGGTCCTGTTCATCCAGAACCTCATAACGCTCGAAACTGAGCAAGTGGCCCAACATGTCATTTTCTTCGGTCATCCACGCTTCGGGAGGGCCATGGCCTTCGGGCACGAAAACCACGGTGACATTGGGTTCGCAATTCTTTGACGGGTTGCGGCGATTGGCGCCTAGCGTCCTGGCGTTTTCGCGAATCCGCTCTTCGATGATGCGTCCTTCGGCCTCGGGAAGTCCGATAACGCGCGGGCAGATCGCTGCAAAAAACGTGGCGACCGTGCGTCCGGTGCGCGGTTCATTGATGATGTCTGAAACCATTTCACGCAGTTGTATGCGGCGCTCGAAAGAGCCCACGGGTGCCTGAACGATTATTTCCGGGCTGCTGGTATCAGCGGTATCCGGCTGTTCCTGCTGATCATCAGACTGTTCGGACTGTGCAGACTGCGCTGATGCACTGCTTGCGAAAAGCAGTGCGGCAAAGCCGCAGGTTGCAAGGGTTTTCAGGCTGGATCCTAGATGCTGCATGGGTGCCAGTGTAACGCAAACACTGCGTGGGTTCCATGACTATCCACTGTCATACGCAATGCACCTTCTTGCTTTCATCCGGCGAGCGCTTACCTTTTCGAATCGTGAGGCGGCTTTCAAAAGGATCGGAAGCCCGCCGGGTAAACAAAGGAACCTATGGGCCGTAGACCAACACGCGCAGCCGATCCGGCACTTTCGCCCGATCCCATTCCTCTGCATCAGCCACGCCGTGCCCGCGCTGAACTGAGTTTCGAAAATCAGTCCTTGCTCGGCACCCTGTTTGGCGAGTTTGACGCCAATCTTGTCCAGGTGGAAAACCGTCTGAGCGTGATGATCCACGCCCGCGGCGACCAGATCGTGATTGAGGGTATGGAGGACAATGTCGCCCGCGCCCGCGAAACGCTCAACACCATGTATGATCGCCTTGCGCAGGGGCAAGATCTTGACAGCGGCGCGATTGAGTCGCTGATCGCCATGTCGAACGAGCCCACGCTGGAGGGGATCATCAGCGGCGAAAAGGAAAAGCCGCCGATCATGATCCGCACGCGGCGCAAGACGATTGTTCCGCGCAGCGCCACGCAGGTGACGTATATGCGCAGCCTTGCGCTCGATGATATCATATTCGCGCTTGGGCCAGCGGGCACGGGCAAGACCTATCTCGCGGTCGCACAGGCCGTCAGCCAGCTGATCACCGGCAGCGTCCAGCGGCTGATCCTTTCGCGTCCGGCGGTGGAAGCGGGCGAAAAGCTCGGCTTCCTGCCTGGCGATATGAAGGACAAGGTCGATCCATACCTGCGTCCGCTCTACGATGCGCTGTATGATTGCATGCCGCCCGAACAGGTTGAGCGGCGGATCGAAAGCGGCGAGATCGAGATTGCTCCCATCGCATTTATGCGCGGGCGCACGCTCGCCGATGCCTTTGTGATCCTCGACGAGGCGCAAAACACCACGCGCGAGCAGATGAAGATGTTCCTCACCCGCTTTGGCCAGAACAGCCGGATGGTGATTTGCGGTGACCCCCGCCAGGTCGATATTCCAGGCGGGGACAGGATGAGCGGGCTGGCAGATGCGGTTGGCAAGCTGGAGGATGTCGAAGGCTTTGGCACGATCCGCTTTACCGCTGCCGATGTGGTGCGCCACCCAATCGTCGGGCGAATTGTCGAGGCGTATGAAGGTAAGGCCGAATAGCGAAACGCGATTGGCGCGCGCAACAATTGCCTTCCCCGACGCGCAGTAAAAACCGCTATGTCGTTGCTATTGTTCAACCGTCCACCGCTTTCAAGGTGCGGTGTCGATCTAGCTTGACACTGTAAGGCCAGAGCGACACCTTCGCACTTGGGATAGATTGCAGGAAAACTCACTCTCGCGAGTCGGGCCAAGTCGGTTGGCCGGACTGGCGGTTTTGATTCACAGATCGCGGTGAGGAAGCGGTCTGGAATTGCGCCGCATTACGGGCCCAGGACTGCCCGTAGCCACAGTGCCCGCATCTTGCCCGGCATCGGATTGGGAGAGAGACGTGCCAGAGCAGCGTGAGAGTGTGACGACCAATCCAGCAGATTGGACCAGCAGCCTGTCCTATCAAAGCAGGGCCACATCCAAACCGACCGCAGCCGACATGCGCGAACTTTCGTGGAAAGCCAGAGAAAGAAACCGTGCGCTCGGCGTAACTGGCTTGCTGCTTTACGACAAAGGGCGGTTTTTCCAGACGCTGGAGGGGCCAGTCGAAAGCCTTACGACACTGTGGCAATCGATCAGGTCCGATACGCGCCATACCGATATAGAAATCCTCAGCGAGCATATCATACCGGCCCGCCTCTTTGGCAGCTGGGATCTGCTGAGTTATGACGCGGAAGCCATTTCAGCGGAGGCTGCCCGCCGCGCCAGAGCGGCGCACGCGCTTACCCGCCAAGTGCCCGATATGATCAAGCTTGTTCTGGATGGGGACGACATTGGTATCAACTCGCTGATCGCTACGCTGGCTGAGAAGGGATGGGACGGGGATTCGATTGTCACCAGTCTGATCGAACCGACCGCACGCGCATTGGGCGATGCATGGCTCTCTGATGATTGTTCGGAATTCGATCTGACGATTGGTCTGAGCATGTTGCAATTGGCCGGTCACGCGGTCCGCCACACTCCCACACCGCAGGAGCTGCGGGGGCGCAAATACAGCATATTGCTCGCAACAGCGCCGGGAGAGCCGCACGCTCTTGGTACGTCTCTGCTTGCCGACCTGTTTACCGATGCCGGCTGGCAGGTCGATATGGCCTTTCCTGACAGCGATCAGGCGCTCGTGAACCAGCTGGCCAGCCAGCAACCCGATGCGTTGGATATTGGCCTGTCAGACGCGGTTCCGCGCCGCGATACGATCGCTAAATTGCGCGAGACAATCGGGAAAAGCCGGTTTGCTGCGGCCGATCAACTGACGGTCATCTCGGTCGGCGGGAGACTGTTTGCAGACGCTGCCGCAACAGCCCGGAATGTCGGCGCGGATATTGCGCGCGAGACAGCGGCAGGGTCCAGCATCCGGATCGCGGAGCTCATCAGGCAAAAACGGCAGGAGCCCAGGTCAGGGTGAGGCTGCGAGGCGCGGCAAGAAAGCGAGGACGCGAACCTGCCCGTGCGTGACAACACCTGATTCGCCCGGATATTCGCCGGTCCTCCCTTTCCTACGCCGCGCATTAAGCGCTAGACTTCGTCGCATGATCACAGCGTGCAATTTTCTCTGTTTCTCCGAGAGCGCAACGCCTATCGGCGAGTTGCGCGCGCGTGCTGCGATTTTTGCTTCTGGACCGTGTTCCATGTGTTCCATCTCTCGTCTAAGTGACTGTAAACGCTTGGATGGCCATGCAGCTTGATTTCGACATTGAAGACTGGCCCGCTGGCGAGTGGGAGCTGCTGTTGGAGCGCGCGGTAATGGCTGCCGCCCAGGCTGAGCCTGCGCTTTCCAATCCGCGCCTATCGCTCAGCGCGCTCTTCACCTCTGACGCGGAGGTGCATGCACTCAACCGTGAATGGCGCGGGCGTGATAAACCGACCAATGTTCTCAGTTTCCCGATGCTGGAGCGCGGCGAGCTGCTGGAACTGGCTGCTGAAGGGCCGCCGGTTATGCTTGGCGATCTGGCACTCGCCAATGCAACCTGCGCCCGTGAGGCGGAGGAGAAGGGTGTCAGCCTAGAGCATCATGCGGCGCATCTGATCGTTCACGGCCTGCTGCATCTGGCAGGCCATGACCATGTCGAATCCGACGCGCAGGCGGAGGCGATGGAGGCTATCGAAATCGCCGCTCTTGCAAAACTGGGCATACCGGACCCATATGGAGACCGCACATGACAGGAGTAATCACGTAGGGCCATGCCCGATTCCCAATCCCCCGCAGGAGATGCGGAGAGTAGCAGCGGGCTTTGGCCTGCAATCCGAAAGATCCTGAAAGTCGGTGACGACGATCGCTCGCTGCGCGCGCAGCTCGAAGAGGCGATTGACGAACACGAAGACGAGAACGACGACAGCGAAACGCACGAAAACGGCGGCGGCAATGGCGATTTGTCGCCGGTGGAGCGGCAAATGCTGCGCAATCTGCTGCACTTCAGCGAACATGACGCCGATGATGTGGCCGTGCCGCGCGGGGAAATCGTAGGGGTGGAGGCGTCGATTGCGTGGGAAGAACTGGTCGCCACCTTCAGTGAAAACGGCCATTCGCGCATGCCGGTGTTCCGTGAAAAGCTCGATGATGTGATCGGTATGATCCACATCAAGGACGTTTTCCCCTATCTTGCCAATGGCAAGAAGCCGCCCAAGGATTGGACCGTGCTGATGCGCCAGCCGCTCTATGTCCCGCAGACGCGCGGCGCGCTTGACGTGCTGGCTGACATGCGCACCCGGCGCGTGCATCTGGCGATTGTGCTGGACGAGTTCTCTGGAACCGACGGGATCATCACCATCGAAGACCTCGTGGAGGAAATCGTCGGTGAGATCGAGGATGAGCATGACGAAACGCCCGAGGCGCTGATCGTGCCCATCGGTGATGGCATGTGGGATTGCGACGCGCGAGCGGAGCTGGATGATGTCGCGGAACAGGTCGACCCGCGACTGGCCGAAGTGGAAGAGGCGGTCGACACACTAGGAGGGCTGGCCTTTGTGCTGGCGGAGCAGGTGCCGCCCGTAGGCGCGGTTGTGGAACATCAAAGCGGCTGGCGCATTGAGGTGACAGCTGCGGATGAAACGCATGTGAAACGCCTGCGTTTGCACGCTCCAGCGCCTGTAGAAGATGCGAGTGAGTTGCAATAAACGCTCTTCGAAAGAGAAATTTAGGCAAAACCTTCGATTTTTTGCATCCAAATCGCCCCTTCGAGAGTATCTTCTCTATAAAAGGAGAAAATACGGATGCCTGCACGTCGCCTGCCGCCCCTGCGCGCACTCGAAGCGTTCATGCGAACTGTTCGGCTGGGTTCAGCGAGGGCCGCTGCTGAGGAAATCGGATTGAGTCCGTCTGCGCTTTCACGCCGGATCACCAATCTGGAAGAATTTGTCGGCAAAAAGCTGTTTACACGAGCCCGCCAATCGATGCAGCTGACCGATGAGGGGCAAGCCTTTTACGAGGCGGTTAACCCGCATATGGAAGCGCTCGCGCGGGCTGTGGAAAGCCAGTCGGACAACATTTCGCTGCTACGTCTGCGACTGGGTGTTCTGCCCCTTTTCGGCAGTCAGCGGCTGTTCCCGCGTCTTGGAGAATTGCGCAAGCGACACCCCCTGCTGCATATTGACACAGATACCGGCCCCCATCTTGAAGACCGTGTCGGTGACACGCTGGATGCTGCGATCATCCTCTCGCGCGGACCGGCGAGCGGGCTGCACGCCGTGCGGCTCGATCACAATCTCGTCCATGCGATCTGCAGCAAGGAAATCGGCGCGAAGGTTGGAGGTGAGCTGACAACCGAAAGCCTCGCCAAGCAGACATTTCTGATCCACACTGAGCTACCAGAGAGCTTTGCTGCCTGGAAAAAGGCGCACCATCTGGATGACCTCGAACCGGCGGCAATAGATCATTACGATTCCGGACAATTGATGCTTGAGGCGGCCGCACAAGGGCTGGGCATTGCGATCATGCACGATGACCACTTGCGGCGCGCGGCGGACAATCGGCTGACCGATCTGTCCAATGTATCGGTTGAAAGCCCTTACAGTTATTGGTTCGTGTGCAAGCCGATCGCGCTGGAATCGCGTCCCGTCAGGTTGTTCCACGATTGGCTGGTGCGCGCCGGGCTTTAGACGTCCGCGTCGTTCGGCACTTTGACCGCGGTCTTGCCAACGCCTTCTGCATCATCGGGCGCGTTGTAGCGGATCGGCGGCACGTTATGCGCAAAATCGCGCACGGGCTTGCCGAGCTTTTCCTCCAGCGCTTCTTCGATCCGGCGGCGAGATTCCGCGCCGATTGCCTTGCGCCCACGATAATCTTCTGGACTGAACGGCTCGAGATAATGGATGTGGAGATCAAACGTCCCCTTGCGTGCGAGGACGCGTTTGGCATTGTTGACGCCGGTCTCTTCGCCGACCCAGCCAATCCATTCCGCCACAGAGCCGTAATCCACGAGCACAGGCTGGACGAGAATACCGGGGGGAGGGGGCTCCAGCACGCTCAGCATGCTGGTTTTGAAGGGCAATAGAGAGTGCCCGTCTGTCGTTGTGCCTTCGGGAAAAACCGTGACAGCCCAGTTGTCGCTGAGCGCTTCCTTGAGCGCGTTGATCTGCTCGGCAACGCCGAGCCTGTGTTCGCGCTTCACAAAAACCGTCCGGTTCAGCGAGGCGAGCCAACCTACCAGCGGAGCCTGGGCAAGTTCTGCCTTCGCGACGAACGCGGTGCCGCTGGCCCCGGCAAGTGACAAAATGTCGAGCCATGAGACATGATTGGCAACATAAAAGACATCGCGTTTCAGATGCGTTCCGTGGACCTTCACCTTTGCCCCAGCAACGCGCGCAGAGTAACGCAGGAACAGCATCGGGAAGGGTGAACCGTAAGCAAAAATGCGGTACAAATAGTGCAGCGGGACAAAGATCAGAATCAGGGAAAGCAATGCGAGCGAGCGCACCACAACCCTGAACCAACCGCCGACTGATAACGGCGTTGTCTCTCCGCGCGCCGCAGCGACCCGTAATTCCCAGATTTTGCTGCCCGGCGCGTCGATCCCGTGTTC
>CALLQC010000108.1 GCA_938015255.1 uncultured Erythrobacter sp. | reverse complement strand
AATGGCAGAGCATGGCCTTGAGCCCTGCCGACATGGATTTTGCAACCCTCAAAAGCGCTGCCGCGAGAGACATTGCTCTAGCATTCGGTGTCCCGCCAATGCTGCTTGGCCTGCCAGGCGACAACACCTACTCGAATTACCGCGAAGCGAACCGGGCGCTTTGGCGCCTGACGCTACTGCCGCTCGCGTCCAAGCTGTTTGCTGCTTTGGGAGAAGGGCTCAGTCCATGGTTCGAGGAAGCGAGCCTTTCGGTCGATCTCGATCAGGTGACCGCGCTTTCCGAAGACCGCGAGCGGCTTTGGAAGCAGGTTTCCGATGCTGACTTCCTGACCCCGAACGAAAAGCGGCAAATGCTCGGCTTGCCTGAACAGGAGACCAGCAGTGACGCGTGAGGACATGCTCGTCAGCCTGATGGCCCAGGCTGGACAGGAAGGTGCTGAAATCGACACTTTGCGAGCCATAGTCGAAGAGGCCGCAGACCTTGCCGCCAACCGCGTGCTCGACCGGCTCGGTCTCGCAGACGCGAGCGCACAAGGGGACCTCGGCGAACTGCGCGAACTGCTTCAGGCATGGCGCGACGCCAAGACGAGCGCCTGGAAAGCCTTTGTCGGCTGGGCCGTGCGGGCAGGTCTGGCGCTCTTGCTGATCGGCATCGCTGTACGGCTTGGTGTTTGGGATTTGCTGTCATGAACGGACAAGCCATTCGCTTCGCAGGTTATGCAGGCCTGTTCGACATTCCCGATGCAGACCGGGATACAATCAGAAAGGGTGCCTTTGCCCAGACTATCGCGGGGCGTGACCGTCCCTTGCCTCTGCTCTGGCAACATCGTTCGGACCAAAGGATCGGAACGATCGAGACAATTTCAGAGGATGAAAAAGGCCTCCGCGTCATTGCCAGTATCGACCGAGCAGAAAGCCGCGCAGCCGCGATGCTCAGGGACAGATCAGTAAGCGGGCTCAGCTTCGGCTACCGCGCCCGCGAGGCCAACCATACCGAGCACGGCCGCGAACTGATTACCATCGACCTGTTCGAGGTCAGCCTCGTCACCCACCCGCTCCAGCACGGCGCAAGAGTTCATTTCGTCGTCTGAAGACGCGCTCGCCCGAGCATCCACCGGTCGCCCCTGGGGCGGCCTTTTTCATGTCCAACAGAAAGGCCCGATTGCCCCATGGATATTACTGTTACGCCCACCGTTACCAATACGAGCTCCGATCCGATGGAGCTAACCTTCGATCTCGCAGAGCGCCAGGACAGGGCCGAAGCTGAAATCACCACGCTTCGCAGCGATGTTGACGAGGTAAAAGCACGTCTCGACAAGGTTGCACGCGCCGCTGCACGCCCCACAATCTCAGCGTCATCGTCCATGCCTGGCGAGGAAGTCAAAGGCTTCGTTGATGGATATTTACGCCGCGGCCGCGAAAGCGAAATCAAGTCGATCAGCGGCGTAAACCCCTCAGATGGCGGCTATGCTGTCCCACAGCAGATCGACGCCGTTATCGCCCGTGAGCTGGCCGAAATCAGCCCGATCCGTTCAATCGCGCAGGTCGTCCAGACCGGCACGTCAGGCTATCGCAAGCTTGTCGCCACGGGCGGCACCGCATCCGGCTGGGTCAGCGAAGCAGCAGGTCGCCCGGAAACCGGCACACCGAACTTCGCGGAGATCGCCCCACCGACAGGCGATCTTTATGCCAACCCTGCGGCCAGCCAGGCGATGCTTGATGATGCAGGCTTCGATATCGAAAGCTGGCTCGCCAACGAGATCGCAATCGAGTTCGCCCGCGCAGAAGGTGCCGCCTTTGTTTCTGGCACCGGCACAGACCAACCCGAAGGGTTTCTCACCGCCAATACAAGCACTGCGGAAGACGGCGTGCGCGCGTTCGGTTCCGTCCAGTATATCGGTTCAGGAGATGCAACAGGGTTCGATTCCGCCCCCGATGCGAAACTGATCGATCTGATCCACTCCCTGAAAGCAGGTCATCGCCAGGGCGCAAGTTTCGTGATGAACTCTTCCACGTTGGCCACCGTTCGCAAACTCAAAACGGCAGATGGCGCGTTTCTGTGGCAGCCGGGACTGGTGGAAGGTCAGCCAGACCGCCTGCTTGGTTATCCGGTACTCGAAGCGGAAGATATGCCGGATATGGCAAGCGGCGAATTCCCGATCGCTTTCGGCAACTTCCGTCACGGCTATCTGATTGCAGAGCACAGCGCGACGAAAGTGCTGCGCGATCCGTTCTCGAACAAGCCATTCGTCCACTTTTACGCAACCAAGCGTGTCGGCGGCAAAGTGCTCGATTCCAACGCGATCAAACTGCTCAAGATCGAGGCGTAACCGCGCCGGATCTTTGACCCGGCGAGGTCGAGCCCCCCTTCTCCCTCGCCGGCATCCTGCACCCGCGCCGCCGCAGCGGCCCCCCTCCCGCCTATCGCGGCGGCGCGGGTGCACCTTTTTTACGATCTGATTTCGGGAGATGTGCACAATGCACCGGAAAATTGTCCAGCCAGCAGACCTGTCAGGCGCTGCTTTGGAGGAGCTGAAAGACTGGCTCAGCATTACACGGAACACCGAAGATGCCATGCTGGAAGGGATGCTGCATGCAAGCCTCGCTTTGTGTGAGGCTTTTACCGGCCAAATGGCGGTGGAGCAGATTGTCCAAGAGCGGAACACAGCGCGGTCTGGTATTGTGCAGCTTTCCGCGCGCCCGGTCCGATTCTTGGTGTCGATGGCTAAAGTACAGGCATCAGGCGTGCCTGTCAGTTTGCTACCTGACGAGTATGAGCTTTCCTTGAGTGACGATGCGGTAGGCAGCGTCCGGATTAAAATGGCAAGCGGTTCTCTCGCCTACGAAACCGAAACTGTAGCCGGCATTGCTGCGAACTGGGAAACCGCACCGCAGGCGCTGAAACAGGGCATCATTCGGATGGCCGCGCATCTTTACCGCGACCGCGACAGCGCCTCATCAAAAGCCATGCCTCCTCCGGCCAGCGTCACTGCGCTTTGGAAACCCTGGCGTACGATGAGGCTGGCATGATTTCGGCATCCGCAAACGTCGAGGCTCTGCTTGGGCGTCTTCATGTGAAAGCCGCTGGCTTGGCGAGGCACGCGGCCGCCAGCCGGACAAAGCAATCGGCAAACGGGCGGCATCCCTGGCGGTCCGCTGCCAGCCTTTGGCCATCAATCTACCGGGACTGACGACGTATGGAAAACAACCTTCGCGCGAGGCTGATTGAATGGCTCGCCAGTGATCCCGCCTTGGCTGGCATCAACACATTCGAAGAGGAAAGCCCGCTTTCATCAAGCCCGCCGTGGCTTGGTATCGCGGCAAGCGGCTCGGTTGATTGGGGCTGCAAAGATCGCAGGGGAAGCGAGGTGCGCCTTGCGCTCGAGCTGGAAAGCCGAAGCGACCGACCTGAGGCAGATGCAGAACTGCTCCGGTCAATAAAGTCCCGCGTGCTCAATCTGCCCGTATTTCATTCCGAATTCGAAGTGGCATCGGTCCGGTTTCTTCGCTCCCGCAGCGAAGCGCGCGCCGACAATCGCCGCGGCGCACTGCTCGAATTCCGCTTCCGAATTTTCGAACCCCTCAACTGAACGGAGAACACATTATGCCCGCCCAGAACGGCTCTGCCTTCCTGCTCAAAATTGGCGATGGAGCTTCGCCGCCTGCCTTTGAAACTGTCGCTGGCCTGCGAACCACTCAGATGTCCATCAACGGTGATCCTGTCGCGGTGACGCATAAGGAATCTGGCGGATGGCGCGACCTACTGTCAGGTGCTGGCACCCGCTCAGTCTCTGTCAGCGCCGCTGGAATTTTTCTCGGCAGTACTGCCGAAAGCGCGGTCCGAGCACATGCCCTTGCTGGCACGATCGAAGACTACGAATTGTCGTTTGAGGATGGCGAGAAGCTAACAGGCCGGTTCCTGATTCAGCGCCTCGATTATTCGGGCGATTTCAACGGTGAGCGTAACTACACGCTCCAGCTTGAAAGTTCGGGTCCGGTGCTGCCGGCATGACCCGAATAGCGAACCCGCAACGCGGGGAAGCCGAGCTTCGCATCGGCGACAAGAGCTTCATCCTCCGGCCCAGTTTTGAAAATCTGGTTGCTGCGGAAGAGGAACTGGGATCGCTTTTCGCCCTCGTCGAACGCGCTGCGGAGGGCGGCCTGACACTAAGGGAGGTTAGTTCGCTGCTGTGGCACTGCGTGGAGAGCGATAGCCGCCCGCCAAAAGACGTGATGGCGGATGCCATCATGGCGATGGGCCTGATCAAGGCGACCAAACCTGTCCGGGCCATTCTCGCACAGGTGCTGCAGGGTGGTTCGTGAGCCCAGCCACATTCGCGGCAACCACACACCGCCTCTTTGGCTTGTGCTCCCAAATACTTGGCTGGCCGCCTGACACTTTCTGGCGAGCGACGCCGATCGAATTGCTGCACGCACTTGCACCGCCAGAGCCCTCAAGCACGGCGGTGGGCCCAAGCCGCGAGCAGATCACGCAAATGATGGAGCGCGATTCCCATGGATGACATATTTGAAGAGCTTGTGATCGATGTCCGCGCATCGAGTGACGGCTTCGCCGCCGATCTGGAACAGATTCGCGGTACGCTCGATACGTCGCTGCTCGATGGGTTTGACCGTGCTGGAGCGGTGCTCGAGCGCGGATTGCTAAGCGCACTGCGCCGAGGGAGCCTGGGATTTGACGACCTGAAGCGTGTTGCCTTTAACGCGCTAGACGAGATCGCAGCTCAGGCCTTGAGCTCGGGCATTTCATCGCTGTTCGGCGGCTCGGGAAGCGGGCTTGGTGGATTGCTGACCCAGTCATTCGGTGCTCTGCTCGGTCTGCCGGGTCGGGCCACTGGAGGACCTGTTTCGCCCGGTCGCGGCTATTTGGTCGGCGAAAACGGGCCCGAACTGTTCTTGCCGACGACGTCCGGTCGCGTCGAACCCAATAACAGTCTTTCGCGCGGTGCCCGCGACGTTCGGGTAGCGATCAATCTGGCGGCACCGCGCGGCACGAGCGCGCCTACTGCAATGCGACGATCATCTCGTCAAATCGCCAGCGCAGTACGCCGCGCAATTCAGGACGACTGAGGGAAAGGACACGGCATGGCGTTTTGGCTCGCCCGCGAACGACGCGGGCAGGAATCCACTTTTATGCAGCGTTTTGACACCCGCTTCTGGACTGTCGACTTTCCACGCCCGGCGATGGCTTCGGTCGTGGCACGGGATATTGATGTCATGCGCGTCGATGTAGAGCTGCACCACAAAGGCGAGCTGGTTGGCTTGATCTGGGCCAGCGAAGACACGCTCGATCACCCGTTACTCGCTTATGAAACCAATCGCGATTATTCGCATCTGACGCTGAGTTTCCGGTGGAATTCGGCAGGCATAATTCCACTGGACCAGCCCAACGGACCAACACTCACGATAGAAGGCCGGGACGAGAATGGAACTCCTCAGACCTGGTATGTGCGCCTGTGGAATTATGCCAGCGGCTCGCCAGAGAGCGCTCAGATAACCTTGCCGTTTTCCCAGCTCGAAAGCGGCTACGGATTGCCCGGCACGCCCGTTTACCCTGCCGACATCGATCGCATGTTCATCTCGATCGTCGCGCCAGACTTTGAGGCTGGCAGCAGTGAACCGTTGCCATCGCCAGCAATCGGGTCCGTCCAGATAACAGGCATGAAAGCCGATGGCGCAAATGCAATGCTTGAACTCGGCGATGTGCGTGTGCCCGTTCATGGGGAGCGGATAGCCACTGCCTATGACGACGCCTACAACCAGACACCCGAGCGCCTGATCCGAAACATCATCGGCCTCGGCTATCGGAAGGACTTGATCCACTATGTAGGCATGAGCCACTTTATGCGGCTCGAACGCTTTGCTTCGAATGATTTGCTCGTCAAACCTTCCGGTGAACTCTGCGAACCAGCGGCCGAGTGGCACAAAGCGTTCTTCGCAGATGCCCGTGATGCCAACATAGAGATAATCGCCTCCATCTCTTATGAACTGTTCGATGCGTTCTGCCATGAGGACTGGAAGCAGCGCACATATTCTGGCGAGCCCGCGCTCACCGGCTGGGTGCCTCCCTCCACACTGCTGTCGCCTGCGAAAACCGAAGCCATGTCGTGGTTGCAATCGAGCGCCAGCGCGTTTGCAAGCCTGCTTGAGGAAGCTGCCCAGCCGATCAGGATGCAAATCGGCGAGCCGTGGTGGTGGCTTACTCAAGCGGGTGAGATTTGCCTGTACGATGACGCTGCCAAAGCTGTGTTTGGCGGCGACCCTGTCCAAATTACCGATCTTCGCAGCCCGCTCGATGCCGATCAAATAGCACTTCTTGATCAGGCCGGCGCGCTCCTTGCACAGTCGACAGCAAGTCTTACTGCATCAATACGCAGCCGTGTCTCCAGCCCCGCCGAAGTGCTTTTGCTCGCTTTCACCCCGACCATTCTCGATCCGCATACACCAGAACAATACCGGGCCAACATGCCGATCGGCTGGGCCTCTCCGGCTTTCGACCGGCTTCAGGTGGAAGATTATGACTGGCTCACAGATGGCGCATCAGGCTTGCGCCGTTCTGCCTATGAGTTTGTCGATCAATGGCTCGGCTACCCAGGCGCTGCCCAGGACTACCTTTCCGGTTTCGTTCTGCGGCCAGAAGACGCGGAAGAATATTGGGAGCGGATAGATCGCGGTCTTGATGAGGCATCGGCACGCGGTGTCTCGCGCCGGTATATATGGGCGCTGCCGCAGGTCTGCCGCGATGGCTACACCCGGCTTATCACAAGAAATGAGGATGATATGGAAGCATTCGATGACGTGCTTTACCCGCTTGCGCTTGGTCGCAATACCGCAGTGTCTCCCGAATTCTCGACCTCGGTTTCGGTCAGTGCATCTGGGCATGAGCGCCGCAATTCACTGTGGTCGGATGCGCGAATCCATTTCGATGTCGGACCCGGTATTCGGTCAGAAGCTGAACTTTCAGAACTGATCGCATTTTTTCGAGCCCGGCGCGGTGCAGCCAGAGGTTTTCGTATCTGCGACCCATTTGATCACAGCTCGCGGGGAATGACCGGGACCCCGACCATGCTCGATCAGCTGATCGGGATCGGAGATGGCGTGACGACGGACTTCCAATTGGTCAAAAGCTACGGGCCCGAACCTGACCCTCAGATACGTGAAATCTCTCGTCCCCGGCCAGAAACACTGCTTGTAAGCGTTGATGGGCAGGCCGTGACCGATTTTGCCCTCGCCGCTGGCGGCAAGCTTCAACTGGCGGTCGCGCCTGCGGCAGATGCGCAGGTCAGAGCTGGATACATTTTTGATGTTCCGGTCCGTTTTGCCGAAGACAGAATTGATGTGTCAGGGATCAACTTCGCAGCGGGCGAAGCACCAAGCGTTGCCTTGATCGAATTGCGCGAGAGCCTGTAATGCCAGTGTTCTTCGATCGAGAGCTGGACACTATCGCGACATATTGGCGCATATACCGGCGGGACGGATCAATGTTCGCCTTCACCAGTCATAACCGCGACCTCGTCTTCGCCGG
>CALLQC010000107.1 GCA_938015255.1 uncultured Erythrobacter sp. | reverse complement strand
TTGGCCTTTTTCATGCCGGGCATCATTCCGGCAAGCATGCCAAGCCCGCCCATGTTCTGCATCTGCTTGAGCTGCATGCGAAGATCGTTGAGGTCGAATTTGCCCTTTTCGAAATTCTTCGCGAGCTGTTCGGCCTCTTCTGCCTTGATGGAGGCCGCCGCCTTTTCGACGAGGCTGACGACATCGCCCATGCCGAGAATGCGATCAGCGACGCTGCCGGGGCGGAACGGCTCAATCGCGTCAAGCTTTTCGCCGGTGCCTGCAAACTTGATCGGTTTACCCGTGACCGCGCGCATCGAAAGCGCAGCGCCGCCGCGTGCGTCGCCATCCATCCGGGTCAATACCACACCGGTGAGCGGCACCTCATCGGTGAAGCTCTGAGCCACGTTGACTGCATCCTGACCTGTCAGCGAGTCGACAACCAGCAGCACTTCATTAGGCGCGGAAACCTGGCTGACGGCCTTCATTTCGGCCATCAATGCTTCGTCCACATGCAGGCGGCCTGCGGTATCCAGCAGCAGCACGTCGAAATTCTGGAGCCGTGCGGACTCCATCGCGCGGCGGGCAATGTCCACCGGCTGCTGGCCAGCAACGATAGGCAAGGTCGCCACATCGACCTGTTCGCCCAGCACCGCCAGCTGCTCCTGCGCGGCGGGACGGTTCACGTCGAGCGAGGCCATCATCGCCTTTTTGCCGTGCTTCTCGCGCAGCATCTTGCCCAGCTTGGCCGTGGTGGTCGTCTTGCCCGACCCTTGCAGCCCGACCATCATGATAACGACCGGCGGCTTGGCATCGAGGTTCAGCCCCTCGGTTTCGGTCCCGAGTGTCCCGACCAGTTCATCGTGGACGATCTTGACGACCTGCTGTCCGGGCTTGACCGATTTCAGGACTTCCTGACCAACAGCCTTTTCCGTAACCGCATCGATGAAACGGCGGGCGACCGGCAGCGCGACGTCAGCTTCAAGCAGGGCGATACGCACTTCACGCATGGCATCGCGGACATCCTGCTCCTTGAGCGAGCCGCGCCCTTTGAGCTTGTCAAAGACGCCGCCAAGGCGGTCGGACAGATTGTCAAACATCTTCAACTCCTCGCTCAGGCTAGCGCCTTCGCTGTTATTGTCTGGTCGCATCCCGAACCGAAAAAGTGGTGTCCACTTTTTCTGGGATACTCCCCGTCCAGACGCCTCGCCCAGACTAAACGCGAAAAACGCCGGCGGACGAAACCTCGTCGGCCAGCGTGCGAAATTTCTCGATTGAAATCTCGTCTTATGTCAGTTGACTGGTGGAGCCTAGCGGGATCGAACCGCTGACCTCAACACTGCCAGTGTTGCGCTCTCCCAGCTGAGCTAAGGCCCCGTACCAGTCAAATTTGCAAGCCGCTGCTGCCAGCAGCCTGCGGGAAGCGCCCAATATAAGGGCAACTCCCCCTTTGCAACAGCAAAATCAGCTATCCACGTCGTCGTCGTCGCCTTTACCCTTGGACACGCCAAGGTCATCATCGCCGCCCAGATCAACGTCGTTATCCGGTGAATCGTCGTCATCGTCGATGTTTTCGATGTCTTTCAGATCATCATCATCATCGGCAAGATCGCTATCGGCTTTGCCGTCTTTCTTCTTCTCGTCATCATCGAAGGGAATCGGCTGCTTCGACTTGAGCACCGGCTCAGGAGACCATTCCTCGCCGCATTCGATGCAGGTTACCGGCTCATCATTGCCGAGGTCGTAAAAACGTTCTCCGCATTTCGGGCAGGTACGCTTGGTACCCCATTCTGGCTTCGCCATTTGAAAATCCTTGAATTCGCTTGGGTCTGCCCAAGCATATGTATGCGCAATTTTATTGGGACCGGTTTTAGCCGGAATCAAGAGCGGGCGCGCCTTGCCAGAACGCGGACGCACTGTCAAAGACCGCGGCGAAATGAGCAGCCATACTTTCACATCGCAAGGCCCCTTGAAAGGTCGAATCCGCGTCCCCGGCGACAAGTCGATAAGTCACCGCGCGCTGATGTTTTCGTCCCTTGCTGTAGGTGAGAGCACAGTTGAGGGGCTGCTTGAAGGCGAAGACGTGCTCGCCACGGCTGCAGCCATGGGTCAGCTGGGCGCGGAAATTGTGCGCGGCGACGACGGCATTTGGCGTATCCACGGCGCGGGGCTGGGTAGCCTGCTGGAGCCGAAGCAGGCTCTCGACATGGGCAATTCCGGAACATCAACACGGCTGCTGATGGGATTGCTGGCAAGCCACGATTTTTCAACGACATTCACGGGCGACGCCAGTCTTTCGGGCCGCCCGATGGCCCGCGTAATCGCGCCGCTCAGCCAGATGGGCGCGCAATTCGAGGCTTCAACCGGAGGCACCCTGCCCTGCATGCTGCGCGGTGCATCGCCTGCGGTGCCGATCACCTACCGCCTGCCGGTCGCCAGCGCGCAGGTAAAAAGCGCCGTTCTTCTCGCCGGGCTCAACACACCGGGCATCACCAGCGTGATCGAACCGGTGGCAACGCGCGACCACACCGAGCGCATGCTCAAAGGTTTTGGCGCGACAATCGAGATTGGCGAGGAGAACGGCGAGCGGAGCATATCTGTTCACGGCGAAGCGGACCTCAGGCCGCAGCACGTGACCGTGCCGGGCGATCCATCCTCGGCGGCGTTCTTTATCGTCGCGGCGCTGATTACGCCGGGAAGCGATCTCATCATCGAGAATGTCGGTATGAACGACACCCGCGCCGGGATCGTTCACGCGCTCCGGCAGATGGGTGGTGCCATAGAAGAGCTCAACCCGCGCGAAGTCGGCGGTGAGCCGGTCGCCGATCTGCGCGTGCGGCATTCGGATCTTGCGGGCGCGGATATCGACCCCGCCCTCGCACCCAGCATGATCGACGAGTTTCCGGTGCTGTTCGTCGCCGCTGCCTTTGCGCAAGGTACGACGCGCACCAGTGGCCTCGAAGAGCTGCGCGTCAAGGAAAGTGACCGGCTCGCGGCTATGGCGGCGGCGCTCGACCTGATCGGGGCCAAGGTCGAGGAAACCGAGGACGGCCTGATCATCGAAGGCACAGGCGGAGAGCCCCTTCGCGGAACGCCCGAAGGCGCGAGCGTCGCGACAAAGCTCGATCACCGCATCGCGATGAGCATGGCGGTTGCAGGCCTGCGCAGCCGCAATGGCGTGAGCGTGGACGACACGGCTCCGATTGCGACCAGCTTTCCCACGTTCACGGACCTGCTTGAGGGAGCAGCTCAATGAGCGGAGGAATAGACATCTACTCTCTCATCGGCTTTGTCGGTACGGCCTGCATAATCGCGGCCTACGCCTATCTGACCTATGTCGATGAGCCGGACCCGTTCATTCTCCACGGCACCAACCTAACCGGAGCAGCGCTCCTAACCGTAAGCCTGCTAGTCCACACCAACTGGCCGAGCCTCGTGCTGGAAGGGTTTTGGGCGGCGATCGCGATTTTCGGCATCGTGAAAGCCTTGCGCGCGCGGCGGAGGCAAGACACAACGCAGTCGTGATCAAACGCCGCATATTCGCAGCCATCGCGCTCATCGCCTTTGCGATCGGATCCTCGCTGTTCTGGAATGACGGCGCGGTCAAATGGGTCAGCATCGGCATCAATCTCGGCGCGGCGCTGCTCGGCTTCATCCTACTCCACTTCAAATGGCGAGCCCGCGAAAAGCGCGAGGTTTCGCCCAAGAAAGCTCAGGAAATTTTCTCATGATCATCGCCGTCGATGGCCCCACGGCGTCTGGCAAAGGCACTATCGCTGTGCAACTTGCCAGGCATTTCGGCCTGCCGCACCTCGATACCGGCCTGCTCTACCGCGCGGTCGGGCGGCAAGTATGGCTAAACGGCGGTGACCCTGACAACGAAACCGATGCGCTTGCGGCATGCGCATTTGATGACGCCTTGCTGGACGATCCGGAACTTCGCACCGAGGCGAATGGCGGCCTGGCGAGCCGGGTCTCGGTTCACCCCGCCGTGCGCGAGGCATTGCTGGAGCGCCAGCGTGCATTCGCAAACCAGCCCGGCGGAGCGGTGCTGGATGGCCGCGACATCGGCACCGTCATCGCGCCAGAGGCCGAGGTGAAGCTCTTCATTACTGCGAGCGTGCAGGAACGCGCCCGGCGGCGCTGGCTTGAAATGACAGGACGCGAAATCGAGATACCGCTGGCCGAGATTGAAGCGGATATCGTCAAGCGCGATGCACGCGACATCAATCGCAAGGACGCACCGCTAAAGGCCGCACCTGACGCAATGGTGATCGACACGACCAGCTTTGACAAAGATCAGGCGTTCGAATTGGTGCTGGAGGCGGTCGAACAGGCGTTTGGCTGATCGCCCGTCTATTCGGCGTCGTTATCGCTCAGGCTGATGGCATTCGGTTCCAGCTCAATTCCGGCCCGGTCCTCGCTCCGCCAGACAACCCGGCCTTGCAGCGGCTCGCAATCTGGAAAGCTAAGCTCGACCGATGCACCGATTTCATCGTTTATCGCGCAATCGATCCCGAGCCCGCTTGAAGAAATATCCCTCAAGGTGAGCCTTTCGCCCGAGCTTTCAACGGTATCGGGCGCGGTGGCATACTGGATTGGAAAGCGCGCCTCGCAGCGATGCGAAACACGGCGTGTTTCGTTGCGGGCGATGGTCGACGACAACTTACCGGCGCACTTGCTCTGCTTTCGCCTCAGCAAAGGCTCTTCGGCATACCCCAACTTGATCTTCTCGCGGCGCGAAATTGCGGCTTCCTCGCCGCCGCAAATGTTGTCGACTGGCGGGTTAGCGCGCAGCAGGTGATCCAGAAGATCGCCGGAAATTGCGTTCGCAAAGCGAAGGCCGGTATCGTTACCGTCGCTCCATACGCATTCGCCCTGGACAATCACATTGCTGGCAAGCGTGAGCCAGACCGACGAATTAAGACCGCCGACGAGCGGGCTACCAACCAGTCTGCCGCCATTTTCCGACAAATCGGACAAGTGGACGAAATGCGGCGTTCGCCCCCGTTCCCGCAGGCTGGCAGGCAGCCCGCACGCAGATCGAGCGCTCTGGCGCTTATCAGACGTCATTTCAGCCGGTTTTACATCGATCGTCATTGTATTCCCCCAAATTGCACCCGCTTACGCTAAAGCAATATAAGCGCAGCGGTGCATCGCTATGAGGCGCGTCTTCATGCGAGACGCCGGCGGGAGGAAACGTTAACGCGGGGTTTTCAGCCGAACACACCACTTATCCTGCCATTTCATGCATCTGAAAGCGATCAAGGGCTGTGCGGTTGCCGGATACCCTCTCGTAAACAGAATCATAACCCGAACGTGGTATCCCCTGAATTATAAGAGAATTTTCGTTTACGGGGAAAACTGATGGCGCGCGGACAACACATGAAGCTCACGAAAGTTTGTGCATTGGCCGGACTGTTCGTAGGCTCGCTGAGCATTACGGCATGCGGGAACGAGCCCGACCTCTACAATGTTTCCGGTGCCGCGGCGAAGCAGAAGCTCGCAAACGCGCAAGCAACATATTCCGAGCTCGATTGCGACAAGATACACACTGTAAAAAGTGAAGGCTGGGAGGGTGATATCCTTACCGTCAAACTTTCGTCGACCGGTGGCAAGCAATACGACAAGACATGCATGGCACGGCTGGAAATTGCCGGTGAAGGCAAGGTCCGCATCACTCCTGATTGCAGCGAAATGAGGGGCGATATCGGAGAAACGCTGGCCCGTTTCAGCGAAATGGAGGTTGACGAATTTGTCATGGCCAGCCTCGCTGATCGTCCGATTGATGCCGAAATGATCGCGAGACGCCGCCAGGCAATCGCGGCCGGTAACTATGAGGACGTACCAGAAGGCGTTTTCGAACATGGGCACGGCCCAACGCCAAAAGGTTTCGCGGCATTGGGCCGGGATGCCACCTGAGCTTAGCTGAACTTCTGAATAGATTGGATTGAGAGCTGCATTCGCTCTCATTCATGGCCACGCTCGCCAAATGACGCCTCGCTTGGCTATATCACGGAGGCCTATTTCCCTTGCGTTCTCGTCCGTCTTCGCCTAGGCGCGCGCCCGTTCACTTACATCTTTTGGGTGCAAGGAACCTTTGCGGCGGCATTCGGTCCCGCGAAGACGTCGGCCTCTTGCCCTGCTAGCCCTCGCAATGGTGCGTGGGAGGCAGTTTAAGACCCCGGAAAACCGGTGGCCGGTAGCAAAACGAAAACAGGATTTATCCTCTTATGGCGACTTCGCCCAACCCAACGCGCGACGATTTCGAAGCGCTTCTTAACGAACAACTTGGCGGCGCTGGCGACGAAGGCTTTGAAGGCCGCGTTGTCAAAGGCACCATCACTGCGATCGAGGCAGGTCATGCCGTGATCGACGTAGGCCTGAAATCCGAAGGCCGCGTGAACCTCAAAGAATTTGCCCGCGGCGAAGACGATCACGGCCTCAGCGTCGGTGATGAAGTCGAAGTCTATGTCGACCGCGTCGAGAATGCTGATGGCGAAGCCATGCTCAGCCGCGACCGCGCCCGCCGCGAAGCTGCCTGGGACAAGCTGGAAAACGAATTTGGCGAAGGCGTCCGCGTCGAAGGCCGTATCTTTGGCCGCGTGAAAGGCGGCTTCACCGTCGATCTCGATGGCGCGGTTGCGTTCCTTCCCGGCAGTCAGGTCGATATCCGCCCCGTGCGCGATGTCGCTCCGCTCATGGACATGCCGCAGCCCTTCCAGATCCTCAAGATGGACCGTCGCCGCGGCAATATCGTCGTCTCGCGCCGTGCCGTTCTTGAAGAGACCCGCGCCGAACAGCGCAGCGAGCTGATCAACGATCTGGCTGAAGGTCAGGTTATCGACGGCGTCGTCAAGAACATCACCGATTACGGTGCGTTCGTGGACCTCGGCGGCATCGATGGCCTGCTGCACGTAACCGACATGAGCTACAAGCGGGTCAACCACCCGAGCGAGATCATCGAAATCGGTCAGACCGTCACAGTTCAGATCGTGCGTATCAACGCCGATACCCAGCGTATCAGCCTGGGCATGAAGCAGCTCGAAAGCGATCCATGGGATGGCGTATCGGCGAAGTATCCAGTTGGCGCGAAGCTTACTGGCACCGTCACCAACATCACCGAATATGGCGCATTTGTTGAACTGGAAGCCGGCATCGAAGGCCTCGTCCACGTCAGCGAAATGAGCTGGACGAAAAAGAACGTTCACCCGGGCAAGATCGTTTCGACCAGCCAAGAAGTCGAAGTCATGGTCCTCGAAGTGGACAGCGAGAAGCGTCGCATTTCGCTCGGCCTCAAGCAGGCTCAGCGCAATCCGTGGGACGAATTTGCCGAGAAGTTCCCAGTCGGCGCGGAAGTCGAAGGCGAAGTCAAGAACGCGACCGAGTTCGGTCTGTTCATCGGCCTCGATGGCGACGTGGACGGCATGGTTCACATGTCGGATATCGCATGGGGCATTTCGGGCGAGGACGCTCTGGCGCTTCACCGCAAGGGCGAACAGGTCAAAGCGGTCGTTCTGGATGTCGATGTTGAAAAAGAACGCATCAGCCTGGGCATGAAGCAGCTCGAAAAAGGTGCTCCAAGTGCGGAAGGCGCTGACACCAGCGCGCTTCGCAAGGGCCAGACTGTCACTGTCACCGTACTCGAAGTCCGTGATGGC
>CALLQC010000106.1 GCA_938015255.1 uncultured Erythrobacter sp. | reverse complement strand
GACGACGCGCCCGCGCATTTCGAGAAGTTCTTCCTTGGCCATGTAATTCCTTAAAATTGTTGCGCGCTTCAAAATGCGCTGATCGACACAGGCGCGCCATTTAGCGATGCAAAGTGCAAAAGGAAAGCCTTTGGCGCTTATGATGCGAAAAGACGGGAACCGGAGCTGTTGCGTCCGGTTCAGAGTTTAGACCGTAATTCGTGATGCAAGCCGATACAATTCAGGCGCTTGCCCAAGCTCTTTGTACAATCAAAAAGGCGTGCATGATCGTAACCCCTTCAATCCGCGCGCATTTACGCACTGGGGTTTGCGTGTTTGCGGCCTGCTCGGCATTTGCATCGCCTACCGTGGGTATTGCGCAAGACGCGACCCCTGAAGCAGTCGACACAGCGCAACCTGCGCCGCCGCCGAATTCAGAGCCGCGATCAAACCAGCGCGGTATCGGCGCGGGTGAAATTGTAGTGTCTGGGCGCCGTTTGAACGGTCAGCTTGATGTCGAGCAGGAGCCTTTGCTGGAACTCGCCGCGGAAGATATTGCTGCCGAAGGCGTTGCCTCAATCGCCGAGCTTGTCACCCAAATCACCAACCAGACCGGCTCCGCACGCGGACGCGGGGGCGGGGGAAGGCCAGTCATTCTGGTCAATGGCATCCGGGTTGGCTCTTTCCGGGAAGTTTTCCAATACCCACCTGAATCGCTCGAGAAGGTGGAGGTGTTTTCAGAAGAGATCGCCCAACGTTTTGGCTTTGGCGCTGACCGGCGGGTCATCAATCTTATTCTGAAAGAGAGTTACTCAAGCCTTGAGCTGGAAGGCGAATTTGAAGGCCCCTCGCGTGGCGGCTACCTGGTCAACGAGCAGGAGCTGGGATATCTCAAGATCACCGGTGGTGGGCGCATCAATGCGAATTTTACCGCGCGTGATGTTTCACTGCTGACAGAATCAGAACGCGACATCGTCCAGACGCCGGGTTCGCAATCCGACTTTGCGAGCGATCCCGACCAGGCCGAATTTCGCAGCCTGATCAGCGATACTCGCTCGCTGAACGGCTCTCTCAGCTTTGCGAAAGCGTTCAAGAGCTCAGGCTTGTCTGTTTCTGCCAATGCCGAGTATACACGGCGGGACAATCTCTCCCTGTCCGGCTTGAACGCAGTCACGCTGATCGATCCGTCCGGAGCGGGCGTAGTTCGCACATTTGGCGAAGATACGCCTCTGGAACGCCGCACCGCCACCGACTTGTTTGAATTCGCCGGTTCAGTTTCGAAACCGATCCGCAATTTGCAGCTGGTATCCACCTTCGATGCGTCGCGTACGGAAAGCGAGACTGCGATCAATCGGCGGTTTGACACCAGCCAATTGCAAGCGGATGCGGCCGCCGGATTGATCGCACTTGATACCAGTTTGCCAACCAACGCTGCTGCGGGCGTCGATCTGGCCAATTCGCAGACCACCTTTGCGTTTTCGAACAACACGTTGCGTGGCCCGATTGCCTATCTTCCAGGAGGTGAGCTGACCGCCACATTTTATGCGCGAGCCAGTTGGCGCGGGCTGAAAAGCGACGACACACGCACCAATCTAAGCGCCGATCTCGACCGCCGGGCATTATCGACAGGTGCGAACCTTGTGGTTCCAATCACCAGCCGCCGCAATGGATTTGCTGATGCGCTGGGCAGCTTTACACTCAATCTCCAGGCCGGCGTCGACGATGTTTCTGACTTCGGCGTGCTGGGCGATTATTCGGCTGGCCTCACCTGGCCACCGTTTGACAATCTCGATCTTTCGGCAACGTATATTTATCGCGAAGTTGCACCGGGATTGGGAAGCTTGGGCAGTCCCGAAGTAACGACCTTCAACGTACCATTCTTCGACTTTACACTGGGTGAAACCGCGCTCGTTACGGTCATATCCGGCGGCAATCCCGATCTGCTGGCGGAAACGCAGACCGACTGGAAGTTTGCGGCCAACTGGAATCTCCCGTTTTGGGAGAATACGCGGTTCTCGGTCGAATACATACGCAACCGGTCCAGCGATGTGACGTCCAGCTTTCCAACTATCCGCCCGGATATCGAGTCGGCATTTCCCGACCGTGTCTTTCGCGATCCAAACGGGCGATTGTCTTCGATTGATGTGCGTGAGGTGACATTTGCGGAAACGCGCGCAGATCGTCTGCAGATCAACCTGTTCACGCGTGGTCGGTTTGGGCAGCCCCGGCAATCGGAGGGCGCTCGCGGCCGGCCTGATGGCGGCCGGCCCGGTGGTAGGCCTGCGTCCGGCGGCTCAGACGCAGCTACGCAATCAAGCAACGCCGAGCCTGGCGCTGATCGACGTCAGCAATTTATGCAACTGCGCGAGCGTATTTGTGCAGATGATGGTCTGGAATTCTTGAACCGGCTGGTTTCAGCTGTTGAAAACGGTCAGGATCTCTCCGGCGAATTACCCGGATACGATCGGGAACGCGCCGAGCGCCTTCTATCGCGTATCCGAGATGAAAACGGCGAAATTACCTCCGAAGGTCTCGCGGGTTTTCGAGAGCGTATTTGCAGCATGGATCCTGCGATGATGGCCAGAGGCGGACAACGCGGCGCCGCGCAGGATGGCGAAAGCTCAGACGGTGGCAGCGCGGGCGAAACGCCCCGGCGGGGACCCGGTGGCCCGATGGCTGCGGCGTTCGCCGCGCTGCGTGAGAGAATTTGCGGCGAAGACGGCTCAGAACAACTTGCGAAGATAGTCGCCGCTATCGAAGCTGGTGAAGACGTGTCCGAGGTCTTGTCCGGAGTCGACCCGACTATGTTGTCGAGGATGCTTGACCGCGCGCGGGATGAAAATGGAGAAGTCTCCCCTGAAGCGCTTGAACGGTTTCGCACGCGCATCTGTGAGTCCAGTGGCGCGCAGGCTGGGGACGGTCAGAGCGGCGGGCCCCAAGTGATGGATCCGCGTGCGTTTTTCGGTGGCGGGCGTCGCGGAGGCTGGAGCTATTTTCTGTCGTTCAACAACGTGATTGAACTGAAAAACGAGATACTTATCGCGCCCGGGGTCCCTGTTCTTGATCAGCTGAACGGAGACTCAACCGGTTTTTTCGGACAGCCTCGCTACAATGCCCGCTTGGAAGCCGGCCTCTTTCGTCAAGGCATCGGTATGCGGCTGTCCGGTCAGTATAACGGCTCCACACGGATTGATGGGTCTGGTCTGCCGGGCAGCACTGATCTTTTCATTGGCGATCTGCTGAAATTCGATTTGCGAGTTTTCTCAAACATTGGCGAGTTGATCGGCAAGAATGACAGCGCGCTGAAGAATCTCCGCGTCAGCCTTCGAATGGACAATGTCTTTGACACCCGGCGAGAGGTAACGGACTCAAACGGCGACACGCCGATCAATTACCAACCGTTTCTAATTGATCCGACAGGCCGTTACATCGGGATCGATATTCGCAAGCTATTCTAGTCGATCGTTGCCTTCGGAAAAAACAGTTGATGGCGCGGCTGAGCCTCGAAAGGCGCCCAATCGCCTTCGCGCTGTGAGAGACGGTCAGCAAGTGCGATCATCACACTTGGATTTACGCCAAGGCCACAATGGCTCGCATACACCTCGATGTTCTCCGTCGGAGTGTTGCCAATTGTATTATGCGGATGTTGCACGCTTCCACGCCAATGAACAATGCCGTCTGTCTTGGTCCAGATGGATGTTGTTGGAAGGGGCGGAGCGATATCGAGACCGCTGAACTGGCCACCCCGCATTTTTTCAGGCGCATCGCCATTGAAGAAACTGAACAACCGGGCTGCATTGGTGTGATTGCGATCATCAGAGATCGGGCTGCCAAGACTTATCACTGTTCGGATAATATCAGGATTAATTTTGGCCAGCTCCCGCGCAAGCACACCGCCAAGGCTCCAGCCGATTAGTGAAATGGTCCGTCCGGTTTGCTCATACAGCCGTGAGAGTTGACTCTCCAACCGACCAATCAGCGCCTCGTTCACCAGGACATTTCGCCCCGAATCCCAGCCATGAGCCTCATAGCCGAGCTGCTTGAGCAGGCTGCGCATAGGTGTGGTGGAACTGTTTGTTGCCATGAAGCCAGGCAGGACGACGACCGGATGGCCATCCCCTTTGGGCAGGCTGGAGAGCAAGGGCCGCATCGCATAAAAGGCGCCGAGTTCGAAGAAGGCGCGGCCTTCCGTGAAGGTCCAGAACCGATTGGGCGGAACCGCGGCGGGCAGTTCGTCACCATGCGCGTGTGCGCTGGGGGCCATGCTTGCCATCAATTATTCTCCTTGCGTTTGCGACCAATTGTCGTTGTGGGCTTGCGCTTCGCTGGCGCGCCCTTCTTTGCTGGCGCTTTGCGCGCCTTTCTTGTGGTTGTTGCAGTTGCCTTTCGGGCGGAAGTCTTCTTGGCTTGTGCTTTGCGTGTGACCGGTTTTTTGGTCACGGTCGCAGAATTGTCTTTTGCAGCCAACAGCATCTCGTCAAAGCTGTCCTGAATGCATTGTGCGTAAAATTCCGGGTCGGGCAGGATGTCACGGCACGCGGTGAAGCTGATATAGGCTTCATCGACATAGGATTGCACCACGTGGGCGAGGCCCAATCCATCGGTGAGGCAGATCAGCGAGAGCGCCATGCTCTCCATTCGCGCGCCGCTGGAATAGATGTGGATTGGCGGGCCGGGCACGTTGGTTACAACCGTGTTGAACGGCATTACCCGGTGCGCCAGGCTGACCCTGCTGAACAATTGCGCGCCCAGTGCCATGTACAGCAGCGGGTTGACCTTGCTCACCTCCGTCATCGTACGCGCGCCAAGCGCATTGGTCATGGCTTTGGAGTTGCTGGTCTGGCCAAACACATATTCGAGCCGTTCCTTAGGATCGGAGAGGTGCGATCCAAGAGGCGCAACCATTGCTGCGACCTGATTGCCCATATCGCCCTTTTCGTTAGTAGAGCGGACCGAAATCGGCGCCATGGCCGTCATGGTGCCTTTGGGCAAATCATCCTTTGCGGTGAGATATTTGTTGAGAGCGCCGCCGATAACCGCCAGCGCGACATCATTCACTTTTGCCTCGGGCAAAAGCGCGCGGATCGACTTCATATCTTCGAGCGAGAAAGTGCACCCTTCTACCACGCGGTGCGGTGAAATGCTCTTGTTAAACCGCGTACGCGGCGGGACCATATCGGTTGTGAGTTTGAAATCGCGCGTAACCAGCCCCTTGATCGCACTCGCGATGCCGGGGACGGCTTGCGCTGCGACCTGCGCCTGTTTCAACGGATTGAGCAGCGCGTTGACATAGCTCTTGCCTAGCAGTTCGACCGGCCCCGGTATCTTCTCCGGCTTCCAATCGTCCGGCTCATTCGGCGGCGCGGTGCTTGCGGAAACGGTGTGAGTCGCCTCCATCAGGTCGATCCCGCTCATCCCGTCGATCGCGGCGTGGTGAACCTTGGTGACGAAGGCAAAGCAGCCCTTGGGGTAATTGCGGACATTGTCCAGCCCTTCGACCACGGTGAACTCCCATGGCGGGCGATTGAGGTCGAGGGGGCGCGCATGGATACGCGCGGCCTGAATGCAAAGCTGGCGCCAGTCACCGGGCTTAGGCAAGGCCACGTGACGCACATGGTATTCAAGATCAAAGTTCGGATCTTCGACCCAATACGGGTAATCGAGGTCGAACGGCACCCGCACAAGACGCTGCCGCATCGTCGTTGAAAGCCGCAGACGATCTTCGAAAAACTGGAGAATGTCCTTGAAACGCACGAAGCCGCCGGGTGCCGTCTCAGGATTGTAGATCAGCACACTGCCGATATGCATCGGTGAGTTGGGCGATTCCAACGCGACGAACGATGAATCCATGCCTTGGAGCTGGCGCATGGTTCTCTCCTGGCTGGGCGCGAAATTGCGCCTTATGGCCCGTTTTCAGGCTCTTTTGACGAGAGGTAAGCAGGTTTCACGCGCGTTACAAGCTGACGCGCGCGTGAGGGGGTGACCTTGCGTCAACCTGATACGCTCTCCGATTTTGCGGCAAGCGCCTCGGCGCAGGCGACGCCGCTGGCCCATGCCCACTGGAAATTATACCCGCCTAACCAGCCGGTTACGTCTACTGCCTCGCCAATTGCGAACAGGCCGGGCACAGACTTTGCCTCCATCGTCTGTGACGACAATTCTGCAGTAGAGATTCCTCCAATCGTCACCTCGGCCTTGGCGAACCCTTCAGTTCCGGTCGGTAAGAACCGCCAATCAGCGAGTTTTTGCGCGGCTTCGCGAAGGGTCTTGTCCGGAACATTACCCAACTCGCGTTCTATCCCCAGCTTCTGTCCGAGCGCATCGGCAAGTCGATCCGGAAGATGTTCGCGCAGTGCGCTGCGTATCGTGGCGCGAGGGTGGTCGCGCTTGAGGCCGAGCAACCATTCCGCGTCATTCTGAGGGACAAAGGTAATGCCGACCTCTTCACCGGGTCGCCAATATGATGAAATTTGCAGGATCGCGGGGCCCGAAAGCCCTCTATGCGTAAACAGCGCTGCTTCTTCGAAGGCTGTCTTGCCGATGCGAGCAGAAACCGGGGCTGAAACACCAGAAAGCTCGCGGAACAGGACATCCTCACCGCCCAATGTGAGCGGGACAAGCGCCGGGCGCGGCTCGACGACCTTTAGGCCAAACTCCCGCGCCAGATCATAAGCATAGCCGCTTGCACCCATTTTCGGGATGGAAGGCCCGCCCGTCGCAATCACCAGATTGGGAGCGGTATAGACAGATCCATTCGCCATGACGCCGTAGATGTCATCGTTTTTTGCAACCGCTGTAACCTCTGCATTGCAGACGATCTGGACGGTGTCCGGACATTCATCCAACAACATCTGCACGATCTGCTTTGCGGAGCCGTCGCAAAATAGCTGGCCCAGCATTTTTTCATGCCACGCGATCCCGTGCTTGTTGACCAGATCGATAAAATCCTGCGGCGAATACCTGGCGAGTGCGGATTTCGCGAAGTGCGGATTAGCTGACAGGAAGTTACCCGGACCAGTGTGCAGATTGGTGAAATTGCAGCGTCCGCCTCCGGAGATGAGGATTTTCTTTCCGGGTTTTTCCGCTTTCTCAAGCACGACCACACGCAATCCGCGCTCACCGGCGCGTGCGGCACACATCAATCCCGCTGCACCTGCACCAAGGATTATTGCATCATAAGATTGGGAGATGGAGGGCATCGTCACGCGATACGCGGGCGAGTATAAATTGCCAATGAAGCAGTGCCCAAAAGAGCGGAGCGGGATCTAATGGGGCAGAAAAAACCCCGCTCCGCATGGACGGCGACGGGTCAGGGCTGAGCCGCCGTCACAAGTTTGCCCAAATTGTTCCATTCAGGGCGGGGCCGCCAATTGCGGTTCGCGCCGAGGAAGGAGTGATCGTCGAGTTCAAGAAGGCCGATTATCACTTCGGCCACAATTGTCGCGCCCACCGGGCCAAGGCCTTCACCTTTGATGGGAGCGCTGCCGCGCGTCTCACGGCCAATCACTTCGGCTTCGGCAAGAATATACAGCCATAATGGAATGCCCTCGTCACCGAATTTGGGATTCACGTCGTTTGCCTTCTTGATGACTTTGGCGATGTCCTTGGGATCAACACCGATGTCTTCAGCAACTTTCTCGCCAGCCGGTAAGAGGAAGGCGTTACCGCGCATTAGATTGCGCGTTGCCAACGATTTTTCCGCCGGACTGCCGTTGACGAAAGGTAGGTCAAGCAAGTCCTTGGCCAGCAGCGTATCGAGCTTTTGCGCGCGTTCGACCTGTCGGTTTTCCGGCGTGAAGAGCAGTTCGTGCCAATCGACTACCGCGTCGGCGTTTGTAATTGCGTCAAAACCAAGGCCAAGTTCTGGGCCAAACAATTCAAACCGGGGACCACCCATCTGAACCTGAAGCGCCATCGGGATCATCGAGTGTCCAAAGCGATAGGCCGCGACCGAGAATTCGACCGGAATAAACGGAACATCGCTGCAATAAAATTGTCTGCCACAGCCGAGGATCCGCTCGATTATTGGACGCCCGCATATGTCGTGCAGGAAAGTGTTCACGACCGACCATTGATAATGCCAGGTCGTCTCTCTGCGCGCAGCTTCGTAAAGGTCATGACCTTCGGCGCCGGTCTCGCCGTGGATCGTATCTGCGACGAGATTGTGGAAGCGGATGATCGCAAGCTGTAGCTGGCTGATGATACGGTTTTCATCATTGCGCGGATCGCCGATGATTGCGCGGCCGTTGGGTGCGCGCAGCACATCGCTTGCTGCTATACCTGACTGGCCCGGATTCTCTGCACCGGTCAGCAGCTTCACCCCTTCAAACACACCGCCCTGCTCGAAAAGATAGGGCTGAGCTTCAGGGCCGAGGCCATAAATGCAATCGAGATCAAGCGTCGGAGTGCGGACATTGGCGATTTCACCGGGATTGTCGATCACGCTATCGAATGTGGTCGATGCATCCAGCGTGATGTCATGATCCACGAACTGACCGAAAAAGATCATTCCGACCGGAACGTCTTTCGTACGGCCCTTATCATCCGGATCCTCCATGTTCCCACCGACAGCGCCGGTTTCTTCGATAATGCCGGGGCGGGTATAGTTTGGTGCCAGATGACCAAACATTCTCCCAAACCGGTCATCGCGCTGTTCATGCCCGTATTGGCTTCGCGTGCAATACGGCGACAGGCCCTCTAGCGGCTTCATGCCATGATGTTCAGAATTACTCATTGTTGCCTCCTTGTTAGTTCAAGTTAGGCAACCCGTTATTTTGTTATTAAGATAGAACTTACATTTACACTTTCAATTCGATGAATTGAATGCGCTTGTTCGTGCATTATCATGGGTGAGTCGAGTTGATTTCAAAGTATTTGGCGTAAGTATACAAGAGTGAGGGGGCGCTATGTCGCGGCGCTTTCAATCTTTTGAGCAGATACCTATTTAGCCGGTATGTCGAAAACACCTGCTGGCAGCCCTCATGATCCGCGCGGGCCCGATCGCTTTAACGAGGAGCGCGCGGCCTACACCGTGTCGCGTGCGCAGCCGAATATTGAGGTGGGTGTGACGGCGATCCGCGAGACGGTCAAAACGTTGAAGCCGGTGCCGGGAGTGTATCGGATGCTCGATGCGCGCGGAGACGTATTGTATGTCGGTAAGGCGCGCAGTCTGAAGGCAAGGGTCGCCAATTACACGCAGATCAATGGATTGTCTGGCCGTTTGCAGCGGATGGTGAGCCAGTGCCGCAGCATGGAGATCATCACCACAAACTCTGAAGCAGAGGCGCTGCTGCTTGAGGCGCAGCTGATCAAACGGTTCCGTCCCGCGTTCAATGTCTTGCTGCGCGACGACAAGAGCTTTCCGTTCATTCTATTGCGCGCTGATCACGCCTTTCCGCGCATTTATAAGCATCGCGGCGCGCGCAAAGCCAAAGGCAATTACTATGGTCCTTTTGCAAGTGCAGGCAGCGTGAACACCACGCTTAACGCGCTGCAAAAACTGTTTCTGCTGCGAAGCTGTACGGACAGCTTCTTTAACAATCGCGATCGCCCTTGCTTGCTTTACCAGATAAAGCGCTGCTCGGCGCCTTGCGTTGGGCGCATCAGTGAGCCGGACTATGAAGGGCTGGTCCGACAGGCGAAGGATTTCCTCGCCGGACGATCAAGCCAGGTTCAGGCAGACCTTGAAAAGCAGATGGCAAAGGCTGCTGAAGAGCTCGATTTTGAAACTGCCGCAATCCTGCGCGACCGGCTTCGCGCGGCCACATTCATTCAGGGGTCGCAAGCTATCAATGCCAGCGGTGTCGGCGATGCCGATGTCTTCGCACTCGCGTCCAAGGGCGGACATGTGGGCGTGCAAGCGTTTTTCATACGCGGAGGGCAGAACTGGGGGCATCGCGCCTTCTTCCCCAGTCATACCAAGGATGTGGACGAGCCGCTCGTGCTGTCCAACGTCATGCTGCAATTTTACGAGGAAGTACCGCCCCCGCCGACCATTCTGGTAGACCGCGAGCTTCCGGAGACGGAGCTGGTTGGAGCCGCTCTTTCGGAGCTGGCGGAGAAGAAGGTCCAACTTTCGATCCCGCAGCGCGGGGACCGGCGCAAGCTGATGGCGCAGGCAAGCCGGAACGCGGTGGAGGCGCTGGAGCGCAGGCTGGCTGAGAAAGGAACGCGGGCCAAGGTCAACAGGGAACTTGCCGAATTCCTGGAGCTCGACGCGCCTCCTCAGCGGATCGAGGTGTATGATAACTCGCACATCCAGGGTTCCAAAGCTGTCGGCGCCATGATCGTGGCGAGCGCCGAGGGCTTCGAAAAAAGCCAATATCGCAAGTTCAATATCAAGTCCGCTCAGACCAATGACGATTTTGGCATGATGCGCGAGGTTATGGAGCGCCGTTTTACCCGCGCGATGAAGGAGGACCCCGACAGGGAACGCGATGGCGTTTGGCCAGACCTTGTTCTGATCGATGGCGGCAAGGGACAGATGTCGAGCGTGCAATCGGTACTGGGCGAACTCGGGATTGACGATGTGCCCCTAATTGCCATCGCCAAGGGTCCGCATCACGGGCGTGAGGGCAGGGAGGTGTTTCACTTCCCCGATGGCCGGGAGAAAACGCTACCGACAAATTCACCGCTTTTGTTCCACCTGCAAAACTTGCGGGATGAAGTGCATCGGTATGCGATCGGGGCCCACCGCGCAAAACGCTCCAAGGCGATTACGGCATCGCCGCTTGACGAGATCCCCGGCATCGGTCCCGCGCGCAAGCGAGCTTTACTGCTGCATTTCGGCACTGCAAGCAAAGTGCGTGCGGCATCGCTGGAGGATTTGCAGCGAGCTCCGGGAGTGAGTGAAAAGGTCGCGCAGCAGATCTACGATTTCTACCACGCTAATTGAGCGCTAGGCAGGGACGGTGATCCGTTTTCCGCTGAACGCAGCCTGCCAGGCTTGAATCTCGGCAAAGGTGACATCATCGGCAAACCGCGTCAGCGTGGCCAGTTGGCCGTAGCCAAGGCGATCTTCGGGGAGAGCCAGATACAGGTCGATACGCTTCGACAAAGCGTCCAGCTTTTCCGAAGCCACTTGCGATATGTCCGCAAAACGGTCGAAGTCGCCAAAATACCCTATCGCTGCGAGCGCGCCACTGATCGTGGGCAATGCCACGCCGATCACCGTGAACCATTTGGCAAGCCCGATCACCAGCGATTGCTCGATAAGACCGAATTGTGAGGCGCCGAAGGCAAGGAGAAATGTGGAAACCGCGATAATCGCAAGCCCAAACATACGCTCGGCGACATGTTCGATGGATCTGTGCGCGTTATGCAGGCGCTTGGCCTTGTCACGGTGATAATCGCGCTGGGGTACAACCAAATGATCACGAAGAGCCTCTGCCGCGCTGCGCAAATAGGCCTGATCAACCTTGGCCTCGGGTAGTCCCATCCCGCGATAGGCCATCCTCGTATACCACTCCGGCCATTGACCGCGCAGCCCACGCGGCCAATCTCCGGTGGGGCGCATGACGCCGAAAGCGTAGAGCATGCCTGCGTGTCTGAGATATTCGGCGCATCGGCGCACCTCCATCCACCGTTCATGCAGACGGCGACGCTGACCGGTCACAGTGTTTGTCAGAATAGCAAGCAGCAAAGCCAGTTCGAGGCTGGCAAAAATCCATTTTTGCGACGTGTCGACTAAGGGCAAATACATAACGCCCGCGATAATCGCGGCCGCGCCGAGAGTGAAATTGATCACCATGCCGGAACGGTAGACATCAGCCATCCGCGCCCCGATGCCATTGGTCCACGCGAAGCGCGGGAAGATGAATTTCGTGGGTATCGTGGCGGCGTCTCCGCCCAGTTTCTCAAGGTCGCGGATCAACGGAGCAGCACTGCCTTCGATTATCGTCTCAGGCGTCTCGTATATCTGCGTGACGGACGAGAACTTGTCGCTCCATTTTGCTTCTCCGAACAACTTTTCAACCCTGCGATAGCCATGATTGAGAAGCGAACTTTTTCTGCGCCAGTTTTCGGCCGAAATGGCGCCCAAACCGACATGGGGGCCGGGCGAAGCCGGCGGCGCCAAGCCAATACTGCCTTTCACAATACTGGCAATTTCATCCTTAATCGAGGTCAGCTGAACAGGTGCAGAAGGGGTGCTAAGCTCTTCTGGCAGCTGCACAAGCCGCATCAATTCCGGCTGGGCCGGGTCGATCCAAAGGACTGGAACTCCGGCCTCAAGTGCCAGCCGAGCGGTATGGCCGGTGCCACCGATATTGGAGGTGCTTTGTCCATCCCAGACAGTGATCAGGATATCGGATTGTTCGATCAGGATCCGGCCGGCAATCAGCGACCGTTGCGATCCAAGGTGGACAAAGCTGCTAATCGCAGAGGCGTTTTCCGGCGTTTCGCAGGAGGCGAGAAAACACGGGCGGATCAATGCGTCGCGTTCCGCCAGTTCGAAAACACGGGCTTGCTCGATCATCGTGCGGATATTCTCTGCACGCTCGGCTGTTGCCGGATCGGCAGGTCGATCGCCATCAAGTATAGCTTGAGCATCCGCCTTGTTGGATGGTTGGGCATTGATGGCCGTGTTAAGCGCTTTGCCGAAGGGTAGTGGAGCGACCAGTTCCCATCCGCGCTCCAATGCCAGACTGGACCCAATGTGATCCGCACCATCGGCGAGCAAGTTTACCATGCGTAAAAGGGGAAGTGCCCTGTCTGCTCCGCAAACCTCGGGCGATTTTGCGGCGTTTTCCAGCTCACCAAGAATTGCATCGATGGACGCACGAAGGGGGGCGGGATCAGCGGGAAATGAGCCGTGCAAACTGCGATGGCCGGTCACCCCGACAGCCAGCACGGGGCGCGGCAGGGGAGGTGGGGTCTGGGCTTGCAAGGCGATCGATCCTGTCCGCTACCGGTGGTGCTCGGCATGCCGTAACCGCGAAGCGGTAGCGCGGCAAGCATTCGAAATGATGAGGCAAGGCCGCCTTAACTATTCGACAGAATGTAAAACCTTCGATAACACCTCGAAGCAAGGGGTCGCGCCCGGCTCGCCATTTGGCTGAGTACGGCAACTTCAGGTGGGGGAAAATGGGCGATTCCGGCCAGCCTTTGGATGAACGGGAAGTTGGCGCGCAGTTGAAGGGAAGCGACGTTTTCCTCAGCTATTCGCGCGATAATCAGCCGCGCGCTCGTCAGGTTCTGGAGGCGCTCGAAGCGTCCGGGATCAGCGTGTGGTGGGATGCCATGCTGGAAGGGGGCGCCCGGTTCCATGAAGTGACCGAGTTCCATCTGGAAAATGCCGCCGCTGTTATCGTGTTGTGGTCAGAAATATCCGTCGCATCGCATTGGGTGCACGATGAGGCCACGAGAGGGCGCGATCGCGGGGTCCTGATCCCGGTTTCAATTGATGGGACACTTCCGCCGCTTGGGTTCCGGCAATTTCAGTGGATTGACCTGTCGGGTTGGACGGGGAAGGCTGGTGATGCCCAGCTCGAAAAACTGGTTGAGGCAGTAAGGGCGAAACGCGATGGGACGGCGACTGTCATTCCCCCCTTTCTATCCGCCCAAACGCCCGCTGCAGCTTCCGTCAACAGGAGAGCTGCGATTGTTGGCGGGGGAGTGGCTTTGGCCGGGCTGGCCGGGTTTGCCGCGTGGCAGACCGGGTTGATTGGTCCGCACGGCTCGGTCGGGGCAAAGCGGGTTGCGGTAATGCCTTTCGATCTGATTGGCGAACTGGGAGAGCAAAGCGCCATCCTGTCAGGAATTGCCACCGACATTCGCGGTCAGCTTTCCCGAAATCCGCTGCTGCATGTCGCCGCGCAGACTTCCTCTCAAGCGTTGGCTGATAGCGGCATGACAGCGAGAGCGATCTGTGAAGAGTTGCAGGTCGATTACCTTCTGACTGGTTCGGTGGCCTTGCAGGGGGAAAGGGTGAATCTGAATTGTGAATTGATCGAAGGTCAGATCGACCGGACACTTCTGCCGATAACTGAAGCTGTTCCCATAACCACAATCCTTGCCCTGCAGAGCGATATCGCGACCAGGATCGTAAGCGAGCTGACCGAGGAGGCTGATTCTGGCCTCAATCTGCAAGTCGGCGGTACGCAAAATGTTGCGGCATACAATGCCTATCTCCAGGGCAGGGAGCTCTATGTTTCGGGCGTCAACGAAGCTTCAGACCGTGCCGCACTGGCAAGGTTTAACGAGGCAATACGCATCGATCCGAACTATGCGGCAGCCTATGTAAGCAAGAGCCGTGTGTTGTCATTAATGGGCAATCTGTATGCCAGTCCAAAAGAACGCGGCCCAACTTACAGCGCAGCAGAGGACGCGGCGCGAAACGCAATTCGCATAGCGCCTGATTTCGCAGAGGGTTATCTGGAACTGGGCTACGCATCCGTGAACGGAAAGCTCGATATGTCATCGGCGCGCGAGCCGTATGAAAGAGCGGTGGAGCTTGGCGCGGGTCAAGCCTCGGTCCTGAGCGGCTTTGCCGTCTTCAAAGGACGCAATGGTCAATTCGAAGAAGCGCGAGCCAAGATCAAAACAGCCATTGCGCTGGATCCGCTCAATGCATCGATGTACCGGTTCGCCGGTTACATCGAGTACTACGCCGGGGAATTTGAAGAAGCGCTCGACTGGTTCCAAAAAGCGCTCGCCATGCGCGAAAACAGTTCAGCGCATAAGCTTGTGGGAGAAGCACTTCTGGCACTTGGCCGATTACCGCTTGCGCGCGAAAGCTTCGAAAAGGAAACGCGGTCCGTATTCAAGAAAACCGGTCTCGCGATAGTCGATTGGTTGATCGGGGACCGCGAGAGTGCAGCGCAACTTTATGAGGAGCTGCGCGCGGAGCAGGGTAACAAGAGTCACTATCAATACGCCCAGATCCAGTCACAATGGGGGAACCTGGATGAAGCCATTGAGGAGCTTGCTACCGCTTGGAATGTGAAAGATTCTGGACTGGTGCAATTGCGCGATGATCCTCTGCTGACCCCCATTCGCGGCCATCCGACCTTTATCGAGATAATCAAGAAAATCGGTTTCGCCTAAACCGGTCTCGAAGATCACAAATCAACAGGGAGTACTGACTATGAAAAAGACTGCATTTGTTACGGCGCTGAGCGGCGCCATCGCGTTGACCGTTTCTGCATGCGCCCCAGAGGCAGAAGCCCCGGAAGCCGAAACAGCTGTAGAGGCTGAGGACGACGCCATGGTCCCGGACGACGCATCGGAAACACCCGTTGATGAAAGAACCGAGGACTGCCAGGATCCGAATGAAGATGGCACCTGCAATGATGACGATGGCGGTGATCGTAGCGGCCCCGGCGCGCCGACGGGCACTGATGATCGGCGAGAAATGCAGCAACAGTAATACATTTGCCAAAGGCTTGAATTTTGATCCCCTCTCTGTCCTCTCAGGCGGAGAGGGGTTTTCATTTGCGGCGATAGATTCCCGGCCGCGAGTCCTTCAACAGGGTTTTCATTCGGTTGATCCAGCCCCTGTGCTCAGCCACATTCACGTATACTGACGGAATATCTTTGTAAGCGCAGCCAACACCTCGCGAGACGATGCCCACAAGCTCGCGCCCGTTATTGCCGCGCGCTGTTACTGGTCCGCCGCTGTCGCCAGCGCATGAGTCCCCGTCCTTGACTGCGCTGCGCAGGCACAGGATGTCCTTTGGCTTGTAGCCGGAAAAGGCGGGTTCGGCAGTGCATTCGTCCATCGCCGCCTGCTCCATCACCAACTGGCGAAGCCTGTTTGGTAATTGCTGGTTCGATCCGTCAGCCGCCAGCCAGCCTGTTTCACCCGGCAGGCGGGCTTTGAGGAAACCCCAACCGGTTACGGTCAGCCCATGGATTGCCGCAAAGTTCCTGCGCGGATTTTTAGCGGGATCGATTGATTCCAGACTGCTTCCGAGCGCGTTCAGCTGTGCTGTGGTCGCCCGCAGTCGGATCAAGGCCAGATCAACCCGTCTGGTTCGGTCATTGCCCCAGGGATGGATTGCGATCGAATGCACCGGAAATGTCTTGCCGCCGCTGCGAATGTCGCGGGTGCCAACGCGGATGCGGAGTTCTTCAAACAATTGCTTGGTCGTCCAGCCTTTCGGAATGCAATGTGCTGCTGTCAGGACATAATTGCCACCGAGGTACACGCCCCCGCATTTGTGGGATTCCTTGAAATCAAATTTCCGCCTGCCGCTGGCACCTGCGGTTTCTTCTTTTTGATACCGCAACAATTGCGCCTGCCATTTGGAAACGGCCGATGTGGCGAGATGGGCGCGCACAAGTCTGGGCGTCCTTGGGATATAGCTCCGGACACCGACCGGCACGTAAACAGCATCGCCTTCCCATTCGAAACCGAAGTGTCCCTGCTTTGCCTGCAGCGCCTCGCAAATCCCGCGATATGTGTCGTTCGCGCATAATCCTGACGGGACGGTGCCGGTAAGGTCCTGATCCCAGATCGCAGGGTCAATCGGATGCCTGCTCGTGATAACAAGCAGTTCGTGATAGCCGCGTGTCAGCACCTCGTTGAGCGGTGCCGGAGAAGTGAAAACCCCTCGCCGGTCCGGTTTCTGCGGCTCTTGATTGCTTGTTCCAACGCTTCCTGCCGGGATTGTCTGGTAAAATGTCTCGGTTTCACCTGTCATTACGTGACGAAGCTGACCTTCACGGTTGATTCCGACGATGGAAACATACCGTTTCTCAGGGGCTCTGGTATCGACAGCGAGATAGATCGGTTTCTCAGTATCGACCACGTTCCAGCGGTCACCGCCTTCGGGTAATGGGCAGGAGGCAAGCCTTGGCTCGCTATTGCTGAGGCATACGGAGACGTCATCGGCTCGCTGCCAGCGCACCAAATCGATCAAAGCGGCCCGGCGTGCGATCCTCAAGATCTCGCCGCGAAGCTCCGTTGCAAAGTTTGAACGGTCAACCGCGCCAAGCTCGATCGGCAACGCAATATTGGACGCCCAGGCGTTCTTGCGGCGGAATTCGTTGCCGTAAAAATCGAACACTGCCTCAATTGGCATGGCACCGCCCGCCTCAAGGCCGCGATCCAGCGCCCGGTGGTGAACCGGTCCGGCTCCTTGAATTTCGTGCAGCACGATATGTTCGCCGAAAAAGGGATGCTGCGCGATGCGATGCGTGGGGCGCGGATTTGTAGGGTCGTCCGAAGAATTGAAAGCAGCAATTGTCGGCAGCTCATCAAGCACAGTCAAAACGGCGCTGCGTTGTTCGGCGGTTAGATCTTCATCCAGATCCAG
>CALLQC010000105.1 GCA_938015255.1 uncultured Erythrobacter sp. | reverse complement strand
ATGATCAGTTCCGGCTTCTCCTCGCTCGCGCGGGTCAGCGCGTCTCCCAGGATCAGACGCCCTTCTGCGTCGGTGTTGTGGATTTCAACACTCAAACCCTTGCGGCTGGAAAGCACATCGCCAGGCCTGAAAGCGGGGCCGGAAATCGCATTTTCGACTGCGGGTACAAGCAGGTGCAGGCGCACCTTCAGCCCCGCTGCCATCACCAGCCCGGCAAGCGCGATTGCATGCGCTGCGCCGCCCATGTCCTTCTTCATCAGCCGCATACCGCTGGCCGGTTTGATGTCGAGCCCTCCGCTGTCAAAGCACACGCCCTTGCCAACAAGTGCGATTACCGGATCGCCATCATTGCCCCAGGTGAGATGCATGATGCGCGGTGCGTGTTTGCGGTCCGCCGCGCGGCCAACGGCGTGCACCATTGGATAGCCTTGTTCCAGCGCATCACCTTTTGCCACGGACAGCTCGCCGCCATGCGCCTTTGCAAGCTTTTCGACCTCGGCTTCCAATGCGGCTGGCCCCATATCCTCTGCCGGTGTGTTGACGAGATCGCGCACCAGCATTTCCGCCGATGCCTCGGCGAGATAATCCGTGATACGCCCGACCTGATCGGTCAGCAGCACGCGCGGGCCCGCTGCGCTTTCATCGTCCTTGTAGCGGGTGAACCGGTAGTGGGCGGTCAGCCAGCCAAACATCGCTGCGCCGGGCTGATTATCGACCAGGCGGTAGGTGCCCTCAGGCAAACGCTCGGCGAGGGCTGCGAGACAATAGCTTGAAAGTTCGTCCAGCTTGGCGACGCCGCCTACCACGAAAATATCATCGCCATCGGGCACAATCCCGACCGTGCCAGCCGAACCATCAAACTTTTGCGCGGAAAGGCTCGCCCGCTGTCCGGCGGAAAGCGTTTTGGCGAAATCTTCAAACCCCGCTTTGTTCACGAGGTGAATAGAGGTCGCGTCTTGTCCGCGATCTGGCTGGATCAGGTCGGTAATATCAGTCATGACAGCGTAATTAAGCGTGGTTGTTGGCTTGTCACGTCCCAATTGGCTTTTTTGCAGGGGCCAAGGTGCTTTTGGAACGGAGCGCGATGCAGATATGCATGCCAAAACTCGCAGCGGAGATCGGTCCCTTGATACCGTAATCTTGCGCGGCTTTCTTGATCATGTAGCAATTCGCGCCGTCTATCGCTAAATACACAGGCATGACCGAATACCAGCTCATTGAAGGCAACGAGACCGTCTACCGTGACGGTACCATCAAGCTCCACACCGAGGAAGGCTTTGAAGGGATGCGCAAGGCGGGCCGCCTTGCCGCGACGATCCTTGATGAGGTCGCCGAACTTGTGAAGCCGGGGGTAACGACTGCCAGCATCGATGATGCCGTGCGCGGGATGATGCTGGATGCGGGCGCTGTCCCAGCCACGCTCGGCTATCGCGGCTATGCGCATTCGTGCTGTATTTCCATCAACCACGTGATCTGCCACGGCATACCGGGCGAAAAGGTGCTGAAGGACGGCGATATTCTGAACGTCGATGTCACACCGCTGCTTGATGGCTGGCATGGCGACACCAGCCGGATGTTCTACGCGGGCGAGCCAAGCCTTAAGGCGCAGCGGCTGGTCGATGTGACTTACGATTGCCTGATGCTGGGGATCGAGGCCGCTGGTAAGCCCGGCGCGCGGCTCGGCGATATCGGCGCCGCGATTGAGGCGCATGCCAAGCAGTTCCGTTACGGCGTGGTGCGCGAATTTTGCGGCCACGGGCTTGGCAGGCTGTTCCATGATGCGCCCGAAGTGGTGCACGCGGCAAAGGCAGGCACAGGGCCAGAATTGAAACCGGGCATGTTCTTCACCATCGAACCGATGATCAATCTCGGCAAACCCTGGGCCAAGGTGCTGGGCGACGGCTGGACGGCGGTAACACGCGACAAGTCGCTATCGGCGCAGTTCGAGCATTCCCTTGCGATTACCGATGATGGGGTGGAGATTTTCACGAAAAGCCCGACGGGCCGAGACAAGCCGCCCTATTAAGGTGGCGCTGGCCAGCAGGTTTGGACCGCTCAACGATATTTAAAGCTCTGTGAAATAGTCACTTACGTGCGTGCTCGTCAAAAAGCACCTTCACGTATGGAGACACATCAATGACCGTTCGAGAGCAGTCTTCACGACTTCTGCCGTTCGCGGTGGTGGCGATCGTGTTGGGCGCTGTCTTCGAAGCGGTATTTCAGACCATTATAGCTTTCGTCCCGCGCCAAGATTTTTACTGGCCCGCAACCCTCTTATCGCTCCTGACCGTCTTCATTGCCTGCCTGTGGCACTGGCACTCGGCTGGGATCCGCCCGTCATTTGCAGACCGATCCATGTTCGCGGCAGCGGTGGCGCTGGGTTCGGTAGTGCTCACTGCGCTCGTGGGGGTCGGATTGATGATCGAGGAAGGGCTGCCGTTTACTGCGCATTCCTTTCTCCTCCTTGCAGGGTTGCAAGGTCAGATTCTGGAGGACGCGAGTGACCCGCCCGGCATTGCCTTGCTGACGATCTTCTATTTTGCCTGGGAGTTTGTAATCGTGTCATTCGGGGCCTGGGTGACTACGCGCAATCTTGCGTACTAACTTGTTCGCCCATCAGGCTTCGCGAGCAGCCCTGATCGCTGCTCCGGCTGCAAACGGTGCTATCGCCACCAGCAGCAAACTGATTGCCGCCACAAATCCGATACTTGCCGCATCCTGCCTTGCAAGCGCGCCCGCGCCGAAAATCAGGATCGGCAGCGCCAGCGGTATCAGCAACAATCCCGAAAGTGCAGCGCCCGCGCGCAGGCTCGCGGTGAGTGCGGCGATCATCAGGCCGATGGCAGCAAGGCCCGGCGTGCCCGCCGCCAGACCCATCAGCAGCAGACGCAGCGTCTCGCCTTCCAGTGCCAGCAGCGCGGCGGCGGGGAAAGCCGCAAGCAAAAGCGGCGGCCCAAAGCTGAGCCAATGCGCCAAAAGCCGCACCGCCATCATCATCTCTTCGGAAAGCCCGCGCAGCTTCAACTGATCGAACACGCCCAGGTCGATATCCTGAGCGACCAGCTTCTCAAGCGGCAGGATTGCTGCAAGCAGCGCCGCGATCCACACCACTCCGCCGCCGGTACGCGCCAGCATGGTGACATCAGGCCCGACGGCGAAAGGGTAAAGCATGGCCACAGCGACGAAGAACACCACCGGCAGCGCCGCGCCTCCGCCTGCGAAAGGGAAAAACCTGGCCAGATCGCGCCGGAGGAGGGAGCCAATCATATCGCCGCCTCTTGCGAAGGAGCGAAATCCTCTATTGCGAGGGTCCGCAGACCGCCGATCTCCAGCACTTGATGCGAGGCGATCAGCGCTATGCCGCCGCCGCCGATATGCAGCTGGATCAAAGCAGTGACCTGTTCGATCGCAGTCTGATCCAGCCCGCTCAGCGGCTCGTCCAGCAGCCAGATCGGCACCGACCGGTTGAGCAGTGCGGCAAGCCCGGCACGCTTTCGCTGGCCGGTGGAAAGATAGCGGACCGGCACATCCAGCAGCGGCTCCAGCCCCAGCACGGTGATCGCGCCGTCGGGGGACGAGCATTGATCAACCCGTTCCCAAAATGACAGCGCTTTTCCCAGCGGCAGATCGGGGTCAAGCGCGGTGCGTTCATCCAGCAGACCGATTGCGCCCTCGCAGGCAGACCCGCCCGAAAACGGCGTGATCAGACCGGCCAGCGCGCGTATCAGCGTGGTTTTACCGGACCCGTTGGCGCCGGTCACATGCAGAGCCTCTCCTGCGCCGAGCCTGAAAGACAGTCCGCGAAACAGCAGGCGATCCCCCCGCCGGCAGGCGAGCTCTTTGGCTGAAAGTGAAGGCGGCGCAGAACCTTGCATCGATTTGTGCGTTAGGCAAAAGCGGCCCCGCAAACAATATCGCAAACAGGAAGGCTCCCCCGATGGCTCAAGTCGCCGAATTTACCGAAGAGGAAACCAAGCAGCTTTTGACCGATCATCCCGAATGGGAATTGGCGCGCGAAGGCAAGGCGATCACCCGCACGTTCCAGTTCGGCGATTTCTCCGAAGCGTGGGGCTTTATGAGCCGCGTCGCCCTGCTTGCGGACGCGCAGGACCATCACCCCGAATGGTTCAACGTCTATGCCAAGGTCGAAATCACGCTGACCACGCACGACGCGGGCACGAACGGGGGATTGTCGCTGCGCGATGAAAAGCTGGCCCGCGCGATTGACCGGATTGCGGGCTGATTACTTGCCAAGCAGGCTCGAAGCGGCGCGTTGCTGTTTGCGCACTTTGCCCGGCATCCAGCGCTTGGAAAAATTCAGCTGCTTTGCCGTCTTGCCGACGAGGTAGTGCAGATCGTCACCGTGCACGGCCTTCCAGATTGTCTCGGCAACTTCCTCAACCGGGGTAATCTCAAGTCCTGCCGCTTTTACCCGGTCGCGCACAGCCTCGTTTGAATGACGGTTGCCGGTGCCATCAAGCAGCGGTGTCTCGATAAAACTTGGGCAGATAGAGCAGCACTTGATGCCTTCCGGTGCCCATTCCGCATCCAGGCTTTCAGCGATGCCCCGCACCGCAAATTTGGTTGCGCTGTAAACGCTCATTCCGCTGCCGCCGGTAATGCCCGCTGCGCTTGCGATATTGACCAGACAAGATCCCGGCGCTGTCTTTTGCAGATGCGGATAGACTGCCTGCGCGCCCCACAATACGCCCTTTAGATTGATATCCAGGCACCGCTCGATCTCGTCCTTGTCCAACTCGGCCAGGGGGCCGCCTGTTCCGATGCCGGCATTGTTGACCATTACATCGATCCTGCCGCCGGCTGCTGTGGCGAACGCTTCCAACGCGGTGTCCCATGCCTCGCGGTCACGTACGTCAAGCCGGTGCATGTATTTGAAGCCCCCGCCAATCAGGCCGAGAGTGTCCTCCATCCCGCTTTCATTGACATCGGCGATACCGACGAACCAGCCGCGATCGCCGAAATAGCGCGCGGTTGCCCGGCCAATGCCGGAGGCTCCGCCGGTGATGAAAATGCTGCGGCGCTGTTCGGCCATGTGATCCCTCTCCAAAAACAAATCGCCCGAAGGCTTAGCCCCGGGCGATCCGTTTGTCAGCTACTGACATTGCTGTCAGTCGTGGATGGGCTTAGCTCCCGATAGCTTCCTCCAGGCCCTTCACGTGTTCTGCGCCTTCAACGATCTGGGTCGTTGATGGTTCAAGCACTTCGCCCAAAGGCTCTGCACGTCCGCCAAGGCATTCCGAAAGGAAATTCTCGGCAATTCCGAAAAACGCGATGTTGTTCGCCGGTTTGGCAAAGCCGTGCCCTTCATCGGGATACAGCACATAAGTGACCGGAATTCCCGCCGATTTCATTGCGTCAACAATCTGGTCGCTTTCGGCCTGCTTGACGCGCGGATCGTTTGCACCCTGCGCAATCAGAAGCGGTTTTGTTATCTGGTCCGCCTTGTAAAGCGGGCTCGCGGCCTTGAGCAATGCGAGACCTTCTTCGGTGTTCGGATCACCCATGCGTTCGTGGAAAATCTTCACTACAGGTGCCCAATAGGGCGGGATGGTCGAGAGCAAAGTTTCGAGGTTTGACGGGCCGACAATGTCTACGCCGCACGCGAATTTCTCCGGAGTGAAGGCAAGACCGGCGAGGGTAGCGTAACCACCGTATGACCCGCCCATAATCGCAACCTGATCCGCGCCGGTAATCCCTTCGGAGATCGCCCAATCTGTCGCATCGATCAGGTCATCATGCATTTTTAGGCCCCATTGCTTGTTACCGGCATTGAGGAAGTCCTTGCCGAACCCTGTCGAGCCGCGGAAGTTGGTGCTGAGCACCGCATATCCGCGATTGGCGAGCATCTGGTGGATCGAGTTGAAACCGTATCCGTCGCGCGCCCATGGGCCGCCATGGACCAGCAGCACCATCGGCACAGGCTTTGCGGGGCGGCCGTTGCCATCCGTGTCCGTGCCCGGTGGCAGGGTCAGGTAGGATGGCAGAGTGAGCCCGTCGCGGCTTGTGATTTCAACCGGATGCATCGGTTGCAGTGGTGCGCCTTCCAGTTCAGGGCGTGAAGTGTAGAACGGGGTCAGCGTTCCCGCCTCGCGGTCATAGATATAGGTTTTGGTTGGCGAGGTCAGCGGCTCGTTCCACACGATCCATGTCATGTCATCGTCGGTGCGGGCGGAGATGCCGAATTCGCCTTCGAACTGGCTGCCAAGCCAGTCGAGCGTTTCCCTGAGCGCCGGATCAGTCGCAACCCATTCATTCTTCAGATAATTGACCGAATAGGCCTCGACCACACCGCTTTTCGGATCGCGGATCGTGCCGCCGATGTCAGCTTTGTCGTCCTCGGCGATCAGTGTCTTTTCGCCTGTTGCTGTGTCCTGCGCATAGAGCGCGGCGGTGTTCCGTCCGCGGCTGTCGATCCAGTAAAGGATCGATCCATCGGTTGTGTAACCCGCCGGATTGGTGGTGAGGGAATCTTCCATCGCGGTCGCTTCGAACGGTTCATCCGCGACTTCATTGTCCGAAACTTCAAAATAGTCGGTTCCGCCAGCCTCGTTCTGGCGCATCGCCATGCGAACGGTCAGCGTATCGTCGGCCATGAAGCCTGCATAACCGTTGTTTTCGAGCACAAGCTCGCTTTCCCCGGTGTTGAGATTGAGCAGATACACATCGTGGAATTGCGGATTGCGGTTATTAAGACCAATCAGGATCTTGTCCTTGATCGTCTCGGACCCGCCAATGATCTGCACGCGGGTGTTTTCATAGGGCGTGAGTGTTGTCTCTACGCCGCTCGCCACATCGATCTTGTAAAGCAGGAAGTTTTCGTCACCGCCTTTGTCCTGAATGTATCCGACGCTCTTGGAATCCGGTGCCCAGAAATGTTGGCGGATGGGACGGTCCGCTGCATCGGTCATCACTTTTGCATCATCGGGGCTGTCAGCCGGGGCGACCCAGATATTGAGCACCCCATTGCTCGGCGCCAGCCAGCTGAGCCATTTGCCATCGGGGCTGATGCGCCCCTGCGCGCGGGTAGGGTTGCCGAACAGGGCATCGCGCGGGATCAGGTCGTGGGCTTGGGCGGGGTTGGTCATATGGGTTCCGTTATTGGCATGGTGATCGGCGGATAAGGTCGCGGGGGCTGTCAGCGCCAGAGCGGCAACAGACGCGACCAGAGCGCGAGTGGTCTTGGTGATGGGTGACATGGTCTTGATCCTCTCCATTTCAAGCCTGCGGGGGGAAGGGTGTGTTACGGTCATAATACGCGGCTAGACAGACTCTTCAAGCGTGTAATGTCACAGCGCCGGGTTGGCGTAAAAGTGCCAGGTGAAGATTGCCATTGCGCCGCGGTGCGGGGACCAGCGCGCACCGATTGTGCGGGTCTCTTTCTCCTTGGGGCGTTCGTCCATTTCGAGCAGGCGCTTGACCCCCTCCTGCACTGCAAGGTCGCCTGCTGGCCAGATGTCGGGGCGACCCTCGGCGAACAACAGATATATCTCCGCCGACCAGCGCCCGATTCCCTTGATCCGGGTCAGCTCTTCGATTGCCCCTTCGTCATCAGCGGGCAAGGCATCGAAATCGAGCTCACCTGCGTCCACGAGTTCGCACAGCGACCGGGCATAGCCCTGTTTCTGCCTTGAGAGGCCGCAGGCGCGCAATGTGTCAAAATCGCGGTTTAGCAGGCAGGCGGGCGTAAAGTCGGCTCCCAGTTCCGCCTCCAGCTTGTTCCACATCGAACTCGCCGCCGCGACGCTCACCTGCTGGCCCACGATCGTGCGCAGCAGCGTCTTGTAACCCCGGTCCCGCAGGCGCGGTTCCGGATAGCCTACGCGCTTCAGCTCGCGTTTGAGCGCCGGATCGCGCTGAGCCAGTTCATCCAGCCCTTGTCGTATTTGCTCTGCGGTGATCCCCACTCTTACTTTCCTTAGCTTGCCTTGCGCGATGGAACGCCTTAGCACCGCGCCCGTTTGACAGATAGCGCGCGTTCTTGCGCTCAACCTTACCAAAGAGGAATTCTAAGCCATGCCAAAGCTGGTCGTCACCAATCGTGAAGGCGAAACGAGTGAAATCGAGGTCGAAGATGGCCTGACGGTGATGGAAGCCATCCGCGACAACGGCTTTGACGAATTGCTGGCACTGTGCGGCGGATGCTGTTCCTGTGCGACGTGCCACATCCATATCGATGGCGGTGCAACGGACAAGCTGCCAGCGATGAGCGAAGACGAAGACGATCTGTTGGAATCGTCAGAACACCGGACCGAAACGTCGCGACTGTCATGCCAGATTCCGCTCACATCGGAACTCGACGGCTTAAAGGTAACTATCGCGCAGGAAGATTAAGGTTGATTGCGGGTGAGCCGTCGAAAGCGTAAATCCCCGCTATGAATATCACCAAACCTGTCGGCGATACGCTCGCCCTGATTGGAAACACGCCGCTCGTGCGCCTTGCTGGACCCAGCGAGGCGGCGGGCTGCGATATCTGGGGCAAGTGCGAATTCGCCAATCCCGGCTCCAGTGTCAAAGATCGCGCGGCGCTTTACATGATCCGCGACGCAGAAGAGCGCGGCGAACTGAAACCCGGCGGCACCGTGATTGAAGGAACGGCAGGTAACACCGGCATTGGTATCGCGCTGGTTGCGAACGCGCTTGGCTACAAGACCATCATCGTCATGCCTGACAACCAGTCCAAGGAAAAAATGGACACGCTGCGGGCGTTGGGCGCTCAGCTGGTGCTGGTGCCTCCCACCAAATATGCCGATCAGAACCACTTTCAGCACGTTTCGCGCCGGATGGCTGATGAGACGGAAGGAGCCGTTTGGGCAGGTCAGTTTGACAACACAGCCAACCGCAAGGCGCATATCGAAGGAACCGCGCCTGAATTGTGGGAGCAAACCGGCGGCAAGATTGACGGTTTCACCTGTGCTGCAGGCACGGGCGGTACGATCGCCGGCGTGGGCATGGGACTGAAGGAGAAGAACCCCGACGTGCGCATCGCGCTCACCGATCCGCATGGCGCAGCGCTTTACAGCTATTACGCGCACGGCGAATTGAAGGGGGAAGGCTCTTCGGTCGCCGAGGGAATCGGTCAGGGGCGCATCACTGCCAATCTTGAAGGCGCACCGATTGATACGCAGTTCCGCATCTCGGACGAGGAGGGCCTCGTCTGGGTCGAACGTCTGCTGCGTGAAGAGGGCCTATGTCTGGGCCTTTCGAGCGGTATCAATGTTGCCGGCGCGATCGAACTGGGCAAAGAACTGATAGCGGATGGCAAGGCGAACCCGCAGGTCGTGACCATTCTGTGCGACACAGGCTTCCGCTATCTTTCGACGCTTTATAACGCAGAATGGCTCGCCTCGAAGGATCTGCCGGTGTTCGACTGGCTGGCAAACGGCAACTGCGACTGATACGATCGAAGAATGGCCAATCGCAAACTCTTCCGCAGGTTTGAAAACCTCGGTTCGGACGAAGCAGCCCCCAAAGCCGTACCTTTGGGCGGGACGCGGGAAGAGGCGATGCAGCGGCTTCAGGTCGGATTGTTTGGCATCTTCGCGATGGTGCTGCTTGTAGGCCTGGCAGGTGCTATCGGATCGCAAGCAGAGCTGACCGAAGCAGCTTCTGTTCCTGATGCCGCCCCGACAACCGAGCCGACCGAGGCGCCGCCGCAGCGCGATCCGCTGGTTGATGCAGGCGTAGTCCCTGATATCCCCGTAGAGCCTACTCCTGCGCCAAGCGGGACGACGGCGATCCAGCCCGAACAGGGCGTCGATAATCCTGCAGGACCACCGCGTGATACGCCGCGCAACTAGCGCCTTTGCGCTTGCCGTGTTGTTGTTGACGGCTGGGTGCGGCGAACCCTCCGCAAAGACCGATCTGGCATCGCCTGACGACCCCGCTTCGTCGCACAAAAAGCCAAGGCTCGGGCTGATGACCAGCCTGCCGCTATACTGGCCATTGGGCTCAGAATTTGAAGCACTCGCGAGCGGTGACGCAACTGTGCCGTGGCAGCGCGAGGCGCTGGAGGCGGAGTATGAGCTGGTTTTGCTCGATACGCTTTCGCCCATAGCCGGATTGACGCCTGATGCACCGGAGACTGATCCGCTCAATGGGATCGACAGGCTGGCGATAATTCAGCCGCGCGGTCTTTCACCTGCTGACAATGTTGCGCTTGATGAATGGGTGCAGGCAGGCGGGCACCTGTTGTTGATGCTCGATCCTATGCTGACAGGGCATTATGATCTGCCGCTCGGCAGTCCGGGGCGCCCGGTTGACAGTGCGCTTATCCCGCCCGTTGTGGCCCGTTGGGGGTTGGCGATGAGCTACGTGCCTTCGCGCGGCGAGATCCACACCCATAGCGTGACCATCGATGAGGGTGCGTCGCCGGTTATCGAGGCGGGCATTCTGACAGATACAGGGTCAGACCTTTCTGACTGCTCGATCAATAAGGACAAGGTCGCAGCCGTTTGCTCCGTCGGAAAAGGGCGGGTCAATCTGATCGCGGATGCAGCCGTCTTCGAACATCCAGATTTTCACCTGGGCGGGCCAGCAAATATAGCGCAGACGCTGTCCCTGGCTTTCGATTGAGGGGCGTTTTGGGAAAATCACGGGATCGCGACTCCAAAAAAGGACTCGCAGCGGGAAATTTGCGGGATTTGCCGCCAAAACAGACCATTGGAGCGGGTTGTTACGGGATTTTTGGGGTGCACGGAAAACGGTTTGCACATTAAGTTACATCAAATTGATAAGGTAAATCAGTTATTTACCAACTAATCCCTAGATTTCCCGTAAAAATCCCTTTTCTACCCACTCCATCCCCGATATTACCGAACTCCATCAAGCATATCTGTTTGCTTCGCGTCATCCGTCCGGATTGTCGCGCTGCTCCCGCTCGCGTGGGGGTGGCAGCGGGGAAGTCGTGTGACGAACCTTAGCAGGCAAATGTGTGGGGAGAAGGCCAGGCAGGAGGTTTGGCCGCAATGGGACCAAGGGGATCGACGCACGTGTCTGCGTTCGAAGGATATAACGGCCAGGCCTATTCGCTTTCGGGCGATAAGGGCCGGTATGTCCTGCCGCCTGCATTCCGCAACGCGATCAAGGACAGCAGCGGCGGCGCCAAGACGCTGTGCCTTGCGGCGCATGACAAGTTTGACTGCCTGATCGGTTTCAGTGTTTCGCGCATTCCCGAACTGCGCGCCAAACTCGACAAGGAAGAACAGCGCGCGGTCGACATGAAGGATTACGACTGGGATCGCGACGTGCGCGCTCAGCAATTGTTCGGCTTTGAGCAGATCCCGTTCGATGAAAGCGGCCGGTTCAACATGCCGGACCACCTGCGCGATCTCGGCAATGTCGGTGATGGTCTCTACTTCCACGGTGCTGGCGATTTCTTCTTTATCTGGAACCCCGAAGAGCTCGATCAGATGGATCGCAGCTTCCGAGGTGCAAAAGCGACCTGCAAGAAGATGAAGGCCGAGGCCGAGGCCAAAGCCAGATCGAAAACGAAAGGGGGCAAGAAATGATTGCGCCCCACATTCCTGTTTTGCTGGACGAAGTCATTGCCGCGATTTCCCCGAGTGACGGTCTTTCAGTTGTCGATGCGACCTTCGGTGCGGGCGGATATTCGCGTGCACTGCTCGATGGCGGAGCGCGTGTTTTTGCGTTTGATCGTGATCCCAATGCGATCCGGAGTGGCGCTGCAATGGTCGCCGAATTTGATGGCCGCCTCTCGCTTCACGAAGAACGTTTCGCGAATATGCGCGAGGAGCTTGAGCGTATCGGTGTGCCGCAGGTCGATGCGGTTGTGATGGATATCGGCGTATCGTCCATGCAGCTTGACCAGGGCGAGCGCGGCTTTGCCTTTTCGGCTGATGGCCCGCTGGATATGCGGATGAGCCAGCGGGGCGAAAGCGCCGCCGATTTCCTCAACACCGCTGATGAAGCCGCCATCGCCGATGTGCTCTATCAATATGGCGAAGAGCGCCAGTCACGGCGCGTGGCGCGCGCGATCGTCGCTGCACGCCCGCTTGAGACGACCGGCGAACTCGCCCGCGTTGTCCGCCGCGCACTTGGCCACAAGCCGCACGACAAGAAAGATCCCGCGACGCGCACATTCCAGGCCGTGCGCATTCACGTGAATGACGAGCTGGGCGAACTGCGAGCGGGGCTTGCCGCTGCTGAGGCGCTGCTCAAAGAAGGTGGTGTCCTTGCTGTGGTGAGTTTTCACAGCCTCGAAGACAGGATCGTCAAGCGCTTCTTCAAGGAGGCATCCGGTGCCGGGCGTGCCGTGTCACGCCACCTGCCGGGCGAAATCCCCGGACCCGATCCGGTCTTCACCAAAGTTTCCAAAGCGATCCGCCCGACCGAGGCCGAGATCGCTCGCAACCCGCGCGCGCGCTCTTCCACTCTGCGCCACGCACTTCGCACTTCGGCCCCGGCAAGAAAGGATGTTGCATGATGACTTCTACGCAAATGCGCTCGCTTGGCTGGATGGCTATTCTTGCAGTGTGTGTTGGTCTGTTCGTTCTGCTGAGTATCCGCGTGCACGCAGTGAAAAGTGAGGTGCTGCTGGCAGAGCGCAAGATCGTTTCGCTTGAACGGCAGAACCGCTTACTCGAGACCGAGTTTGAAACCCGTGCGAGCCAGCGTCAGCTTGCCGCATGGAATGCGGTCGAATTCGGTTTTGAGGCGCCGCGCGCCGACCAGTATCTCGATGGCGAACGCCAGCTCGCCGCGCTGGGCCAGCCGCGCGGTCCTAATGCGCCCGCCCCAATCCGTGTAGCCCGCAGCGATATTGCCGGGACGCAAGGCCCGACAGCCAAACGCGAAATGGTTTCGCCTGTCACGGGAGAGCCGATCACGCTGGTTGCTGCGCAGGTGCCTGACGATGCAACATCGACGTTCGCCAATGCCTTTGGCGATTTTCTGATCGAAGCATCGCCAATCCGTGCGGCCAACGCCAAATCCGCCGGCGCTGCGGCGAGCCTCGCCGCGGAAGCGAGCGGGGGGACTGAATGACAGCGCTCAGCCCACAACTCGGGCTGGATTTCGGAACTGTCTCTGCGCGCTCCAGAGCGGGATTCAGCGGCGGTGCCCAGCGGCCTGCCGTTCCTGCAGGCCGGGTGCAGCTTGTCCATTTGAGGTTCCAGTCGCTGCTGACTGCGCGTCAGCGCATATTGCTCATCATCGCGGTGTTTGCGCTTGTCGCTTTGGCTGCATTGCTTCGGATCGCCTGGCTGGGTTTTGCAGGTTCTGCACCCAGCCATTCCAGTGTGGCCGAGCAGCTTTTGCCCCAGCGCGGTGAGATTACCGATCGCAACGGCACTCCGCTGGCGCGTGCTTTTCCGGCCTATGCCTTGTGGTTCGATCCCGATGCGATGGGTGACGGCGGCGCGCCGCTGGTGGGTGAGCCGAGCGATGTGGCTGCGCAGCTGAAGGCGATCTTCCCCGATCTTGATGAAGCCAAGACCGCGCAAAAACTGGCTTCGGGAAAATCCGGGTACCTGCGCCGCCGCGTTCTGCCTGAACAGGCCAACGCCGTGTTTGAGCTGGGCGAGGTTGCCTTGCAGTTCCCTCAGGAAACCGACCGTCACTATCCGCAAGGATCACTTGGTGCGCATATTCTGGGCTATGTCGTCGAACAGCAAGGCGGCAAAATCGGCATGGAGCAGGTGCTCGAAGAGCGCTTGTCTGACCCCGATTTGCGCGCCGATCCGGTCGCGCTTTCGATTGATGTGCGCGTGCAGGGCGCACTTGAAGACGAGCTGCGGCGCGGCATGCTTTCCACCAATGCGCTTGGCGCGGCGGGTATTGTCTTAGATGTCGACACGGGTGAGATCATGGCGATGGCGTCTTTGCCCGAGTTTGACCCGAATGTGGTCGGCGCGGATGGCGCGCCCAACGTCTTCAACCGCGCCACAAACGGGCTTTACGAACTCGGTTCGACCTTCAAGCCGCTGACAGTCGCTGCTGCAATCGATGCCGGCGTGGTAAAGGACCTCAGCAAGAACTGGAATGCGCGTCCGGTCGAAGTGGGCAATCGCACGATCAAGGATTTGAAGCCCAAAGGCGACTTCATGAACGTACCCAAGGCGCTCGTCTATTCGTCCAATACAGTCACGGCCCGCGTCGCCGATGAGCTCGGATCGGCGCGCCTGCAGCAAATGCTGGTTGATCTTAACATGCACAACCGGCCGGTCACCGAACTTCCGGCGCGGGGCAAACCGCTATGGCCGCAGAACCCGGATAACCGCCACACCAACATGGTTATCGGGTATGGACATTCGCTTGCAGTGACGCCGCTGCACCTTGCCAATGCTTACGCGGCGATGGTGAATGGCGGCATCTGGCGTCCGGCAACGCTCCACAAGCTCGCGCCCGAAGACGTGCCGCGCGGCAAGCGGGTTTTCAAAGCATCGACATCCTCAAAGATGCGTCAAATGCTTCGCATGATCTCGATTTATGGCACCGGTCGAAGCGCCGATGCGCCGGGCTTTCGCGTGGGCGGCAAGACCGGTTCCGCCGAAAAACCCAAAGCGGGCGGATATTCTGAGCGCAATATCATCTCGACCTTTGCCGCAGCCTTTCCGATGGATCGACCGCGCTATGTCATCGTCGCCATGATCGACGAGCCGCGCGGTACAGTAGCCAGCTCCTTCCAGCGCACCGCAGCGTTCAACGCGGCACCGGTCGTCGGTCGGCTTGTCCCGCGCATTGGACCGATGCTGGGCGTGCGTCCCGATGCCAATCGCGACGTCGATATCTCGGATCTGCGTTATCTTGTCGAGGGGCGCAAATGAAGCTGTCGGCCATCATCAAGCGCGCCGGCGTAAGCGAACTCGATGCGAGCGATGCTACTGTAACAGGTTTCGCCATCGATCACCGCAAGGTTGCCCCCGGCACGGTGTTCGGTGCGTTTCGGGGTGCAAAATTCAATGCGGAAGATTTCATACCTGCTGCCATAGAGGCAGGGGCCGTCGCCATCGTGGCCCGGACCGAGGCTGCGGTTGAAGGCGCGCTTCACATAGCGTCTGACGAACCGCGCAAGACCTTTGCGCAGCTGGCCGCGCAGTTCTTCACGCCTGTCCCGCAGACCATTGTCGCGGTCACAGGGACCAACGGCAAGACCTCCACCGCCGAAATGACCCGCCAGATCTGGCGCATGTGCGGAGAACGCGCGGCGAGCATCGGCACGCTTGGCGTGACCACGCCCGATGGCAGCGTTTCGACCGGGCTCACCACGCCAGACATCGTTACCTTCCTGTCCAACATGAGCGGTCTGGCGCGCGAAGGTGTCTCCCACGTTGCCTATGAAGCATCTAGCCACGGCTTGTCGCAGTTTCGCAACGAAGGCCTGAGCGTAACCGCCGGCGCCTTCACCAATTTCAGCCGGGACCATCTCGATTACCACGGCACCATGGATGAGTATTTCGCGGCCAAGATGCGCCTGTTCGGCGAAGTGGTCGACGAAGGCGCACCGGCAGTGATTTATCGAGGCGGCGACGATAGCGACTGGACCTGCCGCGCCATCGAACACGCTTCCGCCCGCCAGTTGCAGGTGCTCACAGTGGGCGAGCAAGGCGAATTCCTCCGCCTTGCCGCGCGCGAGGTGACACAGCTTGGACAGACGCTGACGGTCGAACATGACGGGCAAACCCGTATTGTGAAGCTGCCGCTGATCGGGGCATATCAGGCGGCAAACGCGCTGGTGTCCGCCGGTCTCGCGCTTGCGACCGGTGCGGATACGGCCATGGTGTTTGATGCAATCGGGCGGCTGCAGCCGGTTCGCGGGCGGCTCGAACGCGCAGTCATCGCGGCAAGCGGCGCACCGGTCTATGTTGATTATGCGCACACGCCAGATGCCTTGGAGGCCGCGATCATTGCGCTGCGACCGCATGTTGATGAGGCCAACGGCGGCAAGCTTGTTGTCGTGTTCGGCGCGGGCGGGGACCGGGACACTGGCAAGCGCGCGCCAATGGGCGAAGTGGCCTCGCGTACAGCTGATCGTGTCATCGTGACAGATGACAATCCGCGCGGGGAGAATGCCGCGGAAATCCGCGCTCAGGTGTTATCGGGAGCGGGCGAGAACGCCAGCGAGATTGGCGGACGGCAAGACGCTATTGCGGCGGCTATCGCGCAAGCTGGGCCAAACGACATCATCCTCATTGCGGGCAAGGGCCATGAGGAAGGCCAGATTATCGGTTCGGGAGAGACCATGCGGGTATTGCCTTTCAACGACGTGCAGGTTGCACGCGAATGCGCAGCCGGGGTTGTATCATGAGCGCAGCCCACGCCCTTTTGCGCAGCTGGCCAGCTGATGCGCGTGATGATTTGCCGCTGGCGCTTTGGGATGCTGCGGCAGTCGTCGCGGCAACAGGCGGCACGGCCAGTCATGATTTTCAGGCATCGGGCGTTGAGATGGACAGCCGCGATGTCCGCCCTGGCGATCTGTTTGTCGCGCTGAAAGGGGAGGCGATGGATGGACACAAATTCATCCCCGCTGCTTTCACCAAAGGCGCTGTTGCCGCGATTGTCGATCGTCCGGTCGATTATCCGCATGTTCTGGTGAAAGACACCACTGCGGCGCTGCATGCGCTGGCTCATTTTGCGCGTGACCGCTCACCCGGCGTGCGGATCGCAGTCACGGGCTCTGTCGGCAAGACGGGCGTCAAAGAGGCGATTTTCAACGCACTCGACCGGGCTAGTCGCGGTGCGGCACATCGCAGCGTGAGAAGTTACAACAACCATGTCGGTGTTCCGCTCAGTCTGGCCCGCCTGCCTGCGCGCGCTAAATACGGTGTGTTCGAAATGGGAATGAACCATCAGGGCGAGATCGCACCATTAGCAGATCATGTTCGCCCCCATGTCGCGCTCATAACCACCATCGCGCCTGCGCATATCGAGAACCTGGGGTCGATGGAGGCCATTGCTGACGAGAAGGCGCAGATTTTTAAAGGCCTCACCCAAGGTGGCACCGCCGTAATTCCAGCGGACAGCGACTACACCGAGCGCATGATCGAACACGCCAGAAAACTCGGCGTGAAGATCGTGACCTTCGGGCGCAGCGCAGATGCTGATGTCCGCTTGCTTGACGCCATCCCCAGCGCCAATGGCGGATCGCTCGTGACGGCGGACTTGGGTGAGCAGCGCGTATGCTTTTCCGTTGCAGAGCCGGGCGAGCATTGGATCGCCAATTCGCTCGGCGTGATGTCGGCAGTCCGCGCAGCGGGTGGCGATCTTGCCTCGGCTGGACTGGCGCTCGCTGAGATGGGCGGGCTCAAGGGGCGCGGCGCACGGTTCAATATTGCGGTTACTGGCGGCAAAGCGCTGCTCGTTGATGAAAGCTATAACGCCAATCCTTCAAGTATGCGCGCTACGCTCAGACAGTTGGGCCAGACCCCCTCACATCGCCGCGTTGCTGTGCTCGGGACAATGGGTGAACTCGGTGATTTCGCCGATCGGTTCCATCGCCAGCTGGTAGAGCCTCTGATCGAGGCGAAAATCGATCACGCTATTCTCGTCGGCGAGGGAATGCGTGCGCTTGCACGGGAATTGGGGAAACCGCACGGCGATTCGCTTGGCAATGTTCCCACCTTCGCGCATTGCGACAATACCGATCAGGCTATCGGCGCGCTCGAAGATTTTGGTTTGACCAACGGAGACACCGTCCTCGTAAAGGGATCGAATTTCATGGGGCTCGGCAGGCTGGTGACACACTTTACAAGCGCGCCGGACTGAACCGGGGCGAGGGGTCTGAATGCTTTATCTTTTAGCCGAATGGCTTGGCTTTGAAGGCATCCTGAATCTGGTTCGCTACCAGACGTTCCGTACCGGTGCGACTTTGATGACTGCGCTGTTTTTTGGCCTGCTGATCGGGCCGCGCTTCATCAACATGCTTCGCGTGCGTCAGGGCAAGGGGCAGCCGATCCGCGAAGACGGTCCGCAAAGCCACCTTGCCAAGCGCGGCACGCCGACAATGGGCGGGCTGATGATCCTCGTTGCCCTCTCGTTCTCGCTGTTGCTCTGGATGGATTTGCGCAACCCGTTTGTCTGGGCGTGCCTGGCTGTCACCATCGGTTTCGGAATTATCGGGTTCCTCGATGACTACGACAAAGTCACAAAGAACAGTCATGCTGGCCTGTCGGGGAAGATCAGGCTGCTTATGGAATTCGTCGTCGCCGGGATCGCCTCTTATCTGATCGTCAGCCAGATCAACACCAACCTTTATGTCCCGTTTTTCTCTGATGTCAGCATTCCGCTTGGACCTTTTTACTATGTCTTTGCGGCTTTTGTGATTGTGGGTGCGGGCAATGCGGTGAACCTGACGGACGGACTGGACGGGCTGGCAATCATGCCGGTCATCATCGCGGCGGGCACATTTGCAATCATCGCCTACCTCGTGGGCAGGGTCGATTACTCAGAATATCTGGGTATCCCGCATGTTGCGGGCGCGGGCGAGCTGGCGATATTCTGCGCGGCGATTATGGGCGCGGGCCTTGCCTTCCTGTGGTTCAACGCGCCGCCTGCGGCTGTTTTCATGGGCGACACAGGGTCGCTGGCGCTGGGCGGAGCGCTCGGCGCGATTGCTGTGGCGAGCCACCACGAGGTCGTTCTCGCTATCGTCGGCGGGCCCTTCGTGCTCGAAGCAGTATCGGTAATTGTGCAGGTCTTCTGGTTCAAGCGGACAGGCAAGCGGGTGTTCCGCATGGCACCCATCCACCACCATTTCGAACAGCTCGGCTGGAGCGAGAGCAAGGTTGTGATCCGGTTCTGGATCATCGCCATAATCCTCGCGATGATCGGGCT
>CALLQC010000104.1 GCA_938015255.1 uncultured Erythrobacter sp. | reverse complement strand
GTGCAACCGGTACACCAATGACCTTTGCCGCCTTTGTGCCAGAGCACAAAGCCGGTGAGAAACTGCCAATTCTCTTCTACCTGTCCGGTCTGACCTGCACCCATGCAAATGTCATGGAAAAGGGCGAATACCGCGCTGCCTGTGCGAAACATCGGATCATCCTTGTCGCGCCTGACACCAGCCCACGCAGCCCTGATCTTCTTGGCAAAAATGTACCTGATGCGGCGGATGAATATGATTTTGGCCAAGGTGCCGGATTTTATGTCAATGCGACGCAAGGCGCTTGGTCGCAGCATTACCAGATGCGTAGCTATATCGAGGATGAGCTGCCCAAAGTTGTTGGCGAGCTCTTGCCCGCCGCCGATCTGGACCGCCAGGCGATCACGGGTCATTCGATGGGCGGGCACGGTGCTCTGACAATTGCGCTGCGCAATCCGGACCGCTTTGCCAGCGTAAGCGCGTTTTCGCCCATCGTTGCGCCAACTCGAGTGCCCTGGGGGCAAAAGGCACTGGGCCGCTATCTGGGCGAGGATCAGGCGGCGTGGCGCGAATATGATGCGGTATCCCTGATCGAAGGCGGCGCACGTGTGGATCAAATTCTGGTTGATCAGGGCTCAGCAGACAATTTCCTGGAAGAACAGCTCAAGACGCATCTCCTGGTCGAAGCGTGCGAGCAGGCCGGCATCAATGCCGATATTCGGATGCAGGAAGGCTATGATCACTCATACTTCTTCATCGCGACTTTCATGGAATATCACATCGCTTGGCATGCCCGACATCTGGGGGCCTGACGAAATTCGATAATTGCAACTGAGATGGAGAGTGAAATGAGCGAAGTAGCATTGCATGACGTGCCGGTCCTGATGATTGTACAAGGCGTGGTCACCGATGGGGACCACACTCTGGAAACCTCTCCTGGTATGCAGGAATATCTCAAGCAGCTGTTTGGATCAGGAATGTATCCGACGACCAGCGGCTATTACCTGTATTCCGGTGGCCAACCGATCGACGTGTTCGAAGGTGACTTTCACCCCAATGGCTTCACTGTCGTTGCGCGCTTCCCCAGCCATGATGCCGCCCGCACGTTCTGGTATTCAGAAGTGTATCAAAAGGTTGCCGAAGCCCGTCAGGGCTCCTGCGAGGTACTGGTTTGTGTCTATCCCGAAACGGACGTGCCAGATTACATGCAAGGCAGGCTGAACGGTCATGAATATGTGAATGTGCCCAGTTTCGATCACGTCCCTCGGGTCGATAAGGCGTAGTAGGCCCAGAGCTAGCGGAACCCAGCCGGGCACCATCGACTCAACTATTGCAAAATAATAAGAAAAATGGCGCTATGTGAGTCCCTCTTGATGACTCCAAGTTGTTGTCTCTACTTCTCTTTATCGCTCCAAATCAGTCTCTTGCGATTTCATTCTGTCGAATCTCGCTTCGTCCGAGACTGTCCCAGCTGAGATTTTTTGCAGGCCTTTTTGTGGGCTTTTTGCAAGACCGCGTCGAGAGGCCCGCACCATCACGTTCTTGGTATGGTCTGAGTGCGAAGAGCGCGCCTAGACCTGGCCGTCCCGACAGACGTCGACAGCGACCTCTTCTGAGCCGTTTTCCGTCGGTCCGCTTCTGGTGCTTACTGGCATGAAAGCTGCCGTCACGGAGAAGCAGCCGAGGACTACGACTACCGCCGCTATCAAGCAGCCATTCGGACCCTTGTGGACAAGCATATCGACACCAGCGACATCATCCCGATCGTCCCGCCAGTCGACATCTTCGACGATGAGAGCTTCAAGAAGGCGGTGGAAGAGCAAACCGGCAATTCCGCCTCGATCGCCGACACTATCCTGTCAGCCGCAACGCGGACGATCACCGAGCGAATGGAAGACGATCCAGCCCTCTACCGCCGTTTCGTTGCGATGGTGAAGGCCATCATTGACGCGTTCTAGGCAAACCGATCCTCGGTGCGTTTTACCGCTAAGCCCTGGATGATATGCAGGAGATCTCAGGCGATGCCAGCCCAATAATCGTCGAACTGATTGCCAAGGAGTTTCCGACCATCATCAGCGCCACAAAAGGGTTGGCTGGACCGATGATTCCGATGAGGAACAGGCCATACGTCAGGACATGAACGATTTCCTCTTCGACGAAATCCGTGACCGGCAAGGGCAATATGGCCTCGACGAATCCAGAATGGATCAGTTGATGGACGCCTCTCTTAAGATTGCCAAGCGACAGGCAGATTCATGACCAATGAGAATCGTGATATCGAACTCGATGGATAACATCTGGATTATCGCTTGAAGCGAAGCGAGCAAAGAACTCTTGGCATTTCCGTAACGCCTGATGACGAAGTGATCGTCACCGCCCCTGAATATGCGGAGCAAGAGCACATTGATGAAAGGCGGCAGAAACGCGCCGTCTTGATTCGACAAACTGGATTTGTGTCAAATTTGCCGCGCGCAATCCCCGCGCATCAGTTCCTTCCAGGTGAAACACACCTTTTTCTGGGCCGCCAATACAAGCTCAAGGTCGATCAGGATCAGCTCGGCACCGAGCGTCGGTATGGTCGGATTATCGTCGGAAGGGTGCCTGCAGATCAACCGACGAGAATCCGAAACAGACTGCGTCGCTGGTACCAAAGAGAGGCAGTGACCATCTTCGGTAAGCGACTGGGATCATGCTGGAAGAAGATCCAGAATACGCACGCTCGCCCAAATCTGAAATTTTCGAGCATGGAGCGACACTGGTGCAGATACCTACGGCAATCACACAGCGTCATGCTCAATTACCAGCTGGTGCAGACGCCTGTTCAATTGATCGACTATGTGATCATGGGTTGGCGTTTCTGTACGGATTGAACCGGATGATGCCCGATTGGGAGCACCGCGAGGTCCAATTGGGAGCCTTCTCCTAGAGATAATTGGCATGCGGCAATTGGCAAATCCACAGCTTGGGCAAAAACTTGGCATACGTTCAAAATTCCATCAAAGTAATCCCTTATAATCAGGCCTTTAGTAGACAATTTCTTCCGGACTCCGTCTCCGCCATCATCAGCAGTAGTCGCCACGATATTCTCGAACGCGAAGCGCGTCTGCGGGAGGCTGCGGTCTATTTTTCATCAGTTTACGTCCAGTTCCGCTGATCTGCGCTAGACACAGTTCAGATACGGGCGATTAGAGAGATGAGAGACATGGCACGCATAAGCGAAGAGCAGCCAATTGATGCCGGTGTGCTGTGGGTCGGCTTGGGAATAGGTCTATTTTCTGTAGCTTCCTGCTTTGCCCTCGCCCTGTATCATTTGCCCGCGACCGCTGAAGGACAACAAGAAACAGCGGCAACGAACCCTACAGCAGTGACCAAGTAAGGCTCAAAAGACATTACGCACACTTAAACCGGTGCCGCACTTTGATGCGGAGATATCGGTTCTAAGTCAGAAGACGGATCCGCCCCCCGGGTCCGTCTTCGCTCTTTTTGGTAAATGGTTGTAAAATGTCCACCTGCGTATAGCCAGTGATATGGACGCAAGCTCGTCAAAATGTAAAATTAGCCTCCGCAAGAGAACATTATGAGAGGCGCGATTAGCCATGAGGATTGCATTAGCTGACGATGAGAAGGAAATCCGCGAACAGGTTTCAAACCTGGTTCGAACAGCCGGCCATTCAGTCGATGAATTCACCAACGGCAAGGATATTCAAAACGCGTTGAAGCGCGAGACGTTTGACGTTGTGCTGCTTGATTGGAACATGCCGGGTATGACCGGCATAGAGGTTCTCAACTGGGCGAGTGAGAACATCGAACTTCCCCCACCGTTCATCCTTTTGACCAGCCGCCAGGACAAAAGCGATATCGTCTCCGGCCTGGAGGCAGGCGCAAGCGATTACATCGTAAAACCGGAATCAGACGAAGTCGTGCTCGCAAGGATTGAGGCCGCCGGACGGCGCAATGCCGTGCGCGAAACGCGGGGCAAGGAATGGTACGGCGCTTTCCAGCTTGACCACAATGCCCGGACAATCATTCGGGACGATCAGCCAATAACGCTAACCTCCAAAGAGCTCGATCTGGCTGTGTTGTTGTTCCAGAACCTCGACCGCCCGCTCTCTCGCGGATATCTGTTCTCGCGCGTATGGGGCGGAAGCGCCGACGTAGAAACGCGGACTATCGATATGCACATTTCGCGTCTGCGCTCGAAGCTTGGCCTTACGCCCGAAAGCGGATTTGTGATAAGAACCGTATTCGGATTTGGCTATCGCATGGATCAATATGCTAGTGAGGAACTCTGACTAGCAGCCAAAAGGGTAAGATTCGATGACGGTGGCCATTCGCAAAGCATCAATGGCAGGGGGCGCAACCATCCTATCTTCTGCTTTGGGCGCCTGTGCAATCTCGATGCCGCCTGCCATCGTTTCGGCAAACGAGACAGGCCAACCGATTGGTTCAATCGAACTGATTGCATCAGATGAGGTTGGCCTGCGATCACGTTTCGCCAAAGACCTGGAGGCCGCACTTTCCGGCCGCGGCGTTTCAGTCGAAAGCGGCGGTGCCTATGTAGGCGACTTTTCCGTTTCGTCCCGCGAAGCGGCGGTCACGGTCAACCCAATAAGCGGAGAGGAAACGATTGCTGGCCCTCTTCCAGAGGGAATCAAATCGCGCTGGTATCACCAATGCAAGCCGCAACGCACCGGTGCGACTCTCGTCGTGTATGATCGCGCCAGTGGGGCTATAGCCGGTAAAGCGGATGGCGAATATATTTCTTGCCCAGGCGACCTTAGCTCGCTCGATGATCTGGCCCAGCTCCTGGTAGATAGGGCGCTCTCCAAATAAGCCCCAACGAAGCTTCAGGAAAAAGGCAACTCAATTGCGAAGCGGGTGCCTGATCCTTTGTCAGATTTGATCGAAATGCTCCCGCCGTGCAGATCAACCACCTGTTTTACATATGCCAGCCCCAAACCGGCGCTTGGCCCGGCGCGCGAATTGCTCGCGCCGAACCGTTCAAAGGGGCGTTCCATTCGCTCTGGCGGAAGACCGGGGCCCGCATCGCTAACGGCGAGTAAGAATGACTTTTCATCTTTGGCTGCGACCGTCAAATCAATGGCCGAGCCTTCCGGTGAGAATTTTATCGCGTTTCCGATAAGATTATCGAGCATCCGCGCTATCGCAGATGGATCAATCAACGCAAAAAGCAGATCGTCTGTGCCATCGCACTTTACCGATATTTTTTTGCGGTGGGCCAAAGCAAACGCTCTGTCGGCCGCCTCCATGATTACGGAATTCAGTTCGGTTTCTTCGCGTTGAACGCCTTCGTTCGCGATTCTGGCAATTTGCACGAAATCGTCGGTGAGCTTTAGGGTGCGTCTTGCCTGCTCCTCAATCCGCGAAAAACGCTCCTTTTCCTGAAGCGCCGCTCCCGACTTGCCGGACAAACCGATGATTGCAACCTGCGGCGACCGCATATCGTGAGAGAGGAATTCAAGGGTTTCCTGCCTCTGTCTTTCAGCCTCTTTCAGATCAGTGATTTCCCGCAGCGCGAGAACCTGGCTACCGACCTCTGGCTCGATGCGCGCCGAAGCAAGCCAGAATGTGCGGCCATTGGCAAAACGCATTTCACCATGGGTTTCATCCATTGTAGCGCTCGCCTGCTTAGAGATTTCCTCAAGCGTTTTGCCATCTGCTGCGCTCATCGGGCCGAATAGCTGCTCGGCAGCGGCATTGCCCATCACAACTCCCCCACCTGCGTCAACAACGAGCATGGCATCGGGTGATGCGTTGATGACGTCCTGCACCAGTTCAAGGTTTCGGCTCACGTCGCCGGTCAGGCGTTTTAGTCGCGCGACTTGCTGGGCAATGACATCGAAACCCTCTCCACTTGCTCCTTTGGGACCATCGGCGACATCGCTCAGAGCGGCCGCTTCGGTCTGCAAGAAGCGGCTGACCGATGACAGACGACGCCACCCCCAAAGCGGATAGGCGACAATAATAGCCAAAAGTCCTGGACCCACAGTGATCCACACATCGGCAGCCATCAGGGCTGCGAGTGCAATAGTGCCAAGGCCAGCAATCAATCCCAAGGCTACAATCAATGCCGTGCGCGGCGATGCCCGCCAAAAGGTCAGGAAAAGGATCACGATTGCGATCGTTTGAATGGCAAGGGTGAGCCACTGAGGCCCTGGGGCGATTAGATCATCGTTGAGAAGCGCGCTGACAAATTGTGCCTGCATCTCAACACCGCTCAACAACCCGCCAGCGAATGACGGGACCGAATATCGGTCACCAAGTCCAGGCGCTGTGGCGCCAATCAATACAATTTTGCTGGTAAAAAATTCCCGCGGCGTCGAACCAGAAATGACCTCGGACGCTGATATTGTCGATGCAGTGCCTGATGGATTGAAACGGACAATTGCTTGTTCGGCGTTCAATGTATCTGCCGGTGCTCCGTCCCCCTTTGCGAGGCGAACCGTCTGCACTGCAAAGTGCGGATAGGGATCCTCTCCGATTTGCCGGATCAATTCGAATCGCCGTGCGACACCATCGCCGTCCGGCTCAAGAGCGACATGGCCGGTGGACCGGGCACTCGCTAGCAATTCCGGAAGCGGAAACAGCGGCACCTCCCCCGCCAGCGAATCCATCAGCGGCGCAAAACTGTGTGGCAAAACGACTTTGCCGTTGCCGCGCAAAGCCCGCGCCAGTTCGGCATCATCCGCTTGAGAGGATGGCTCAATAAACAACACATCAAAAGCGACGACGTCAGGCTCCCCAGCCGATAGGCGGTCAATCAACTGCGCCTGAACGCTGCGCGGCCATGGCCAGGGGCCGATAGCATCCAGCGAGCGGTCATCAATTTCAACGAGAACAATCGAGGGATCAACGTTTGAAGCGTTGAGCTGTGCTTCCAAATCAAGCAATTGCAGGTCAAACCGTTCCGTCCAACCGCGCGAATGCGCGAGAAGCATCAGCGCAATCATCGCGATAAAGAGCAGCGCCCATTCTGCAAATAGACGGGTTCTGAGCATAGGGTGCAGCCTGATCTGTCGCTTACTCGGTTATCGTCAGCTCTTGCTCGGAGCCCCAGACCTTGATCACATCGCCTTCGTCGATCTGAAACGTTGCAACCCGCCATTTGTAGACACCGGGTTTGATGTCTCCGACATAGAAGCCCGTAAAATCGAGCCCGACTTCGTCAATCAAAAGTGTCTCCGGGGCAGCGGCTGACCACAGCTGGAATGCCGCGTAGGAACGGCCCGCCCCCTCTGGTCGCCAAGCGAATTTGAATGCATCAGCAAAGGGCGCTGGTTCGACCTCTGCAGAGACGCCAACTTGCTTGCGCCGGAATGAATAGGCTTTTGACAAACCTTCCAGCCCACTTTCGGCAACAGCGCGGGACCGCACGAACAACCTGCCGTCATCGATCTCGGCGAAAATCGCATCATCAGCGCCGGATACTGTTTCAGCGATAACCTCGATAAAGCCTGCGTCGCGTGCAATCTGTGTTCGATATCCTTGCGCGCCAGCGACAGGTTCAACTGCAAACGCAACGGTTTCAGCGGTCTGGATAGCACCCGGGTCAACAATCTCGGGAGCCTTTAGCAACGTCTCCGGTTCGCCCACCCCTTCTGGCTTGCTTGCAATTCCCAGGCCTGCTTTGGCCGAGGCAGCAATGTCACCAGCGGACACCTCGACCCGACCCTCTGTTACTTCGGTGAGCGCAAGCTGTGCTTCTTCATCGAAGCCGATGCGAAACTCAGTTCCACGCACAGCGGTAACCGCCACAGGTGTACCCACGCGGAACCGTTCGCCTTTTTTAAGCTTCGGCGCGACAATGTTCCCCCGACCGTTGAGCACGCGCAGATCAAAATCCAATTTGTCATCAATCAGATACCGACGTGCGCCGTTGATCCGGATCCGTGAATTGGATGGAAGCGAGAGGCGAGAATTGCCTTCTCCGCCCAGAGAGATAAAGCCGCGAGCGCCCGTTGATACCAAGGTACCTTCAGAAAGCTCGGTTCCAACTTTTGGCGTGAACTGCCGCTCGGCTGACTGAATGCTCACCGGGCCGGAAAATGACAGGATGCGAAGCGGAATTTGCCGATATTTCAGCAATGATCGCGGCACCTTGATGACCGAGCCAATTTGTAAACGACGCGC
>CALLQC010000103.1 GCA_938015255.1 uncultured Erythrobacter sp. | reverse complement strand
ATCAACGCAGCGCTGGCCAATAACACTACCACATTCGTCCGCATTGTTTCTCTCCTCTTTCAAGGCGGATCCAACGCGACTCGCCTTAATTGCGCCTTGATATTGTCATAATTTTGCCACAAAGCAAGGATTACTATGTTATAGTGTAACATCACATAAGAATGGTGATGAGGCAAGCGCGAGGAGCAAGCGCGGAAATTATAGCCTTAAATTCAGCGGGTTATTCTAATGAAGAGATCGGCCCTCCGGCCGTATTATCGGACCCGCGATGGCGCCACAATTACGGCATTGGCGATCAGCAGATCGAGCCCATCAAGAAAAGCGCGCGTTGATGGATCATGCGCAAATCCGATGGTCAGGCCGCCACCGGTGCGCTGCGCCATCATGTACGGCTTGAAGGCAAGCTGACGGCGGTTCTCGTTCCAGACATAGCCGCTCGCAATCAGATTGTCTGGCGCGGCAAACCTCAGGACGTTCACCCCGTCTGACCGGTCAAGCGGCGTGAGAATCTGCGACCCGCTTGCCAGCACAACCGCGCCGTCGTCATAACCCGCCGAAAGAAAGTGCTCGCGATCGGCAACAGTGTTGAGCAGCGCGCCGGGGAACCTATCAGGGAGCGCATTTTGATCTTCGATTGCGGCGCGATATTGCGTCTCGCTGGTGATCTCGGTTGCCTCGGCAAGCGCCGGAGCTTCCTCGTCCTCCCCGTCCTTCGCCTCTGAGGGGTTCCGACCCAGAGCAGCCTCTTGCTTTACTGCCAGGAGCGAGGCGTCACCGCTTGCGAAGCTCGCAAGGCTGCCTTCGACTGCCACCAGCACTCCGCCGCGCTCCACAAAGCTGCGGATCACGCCCATGCCGCCCTTGCCGATCGTCGCTGCCGGATCGCCATCTGGTACGATCAGCACATCATATCCGCTCAGATCGGCGCGGGCGAACCGGTTGGTGCGGATCGGCACAACTGGCAGACCCAGCCGCTGCTCCAGCACATAGCGCATCGAACCGGCGCTTAATTGCGAGATACCCTCATCCCAGGCCATCGCCACCTTTGGCAGAGTAAGACGAACGAAGCTTTCGCTGCCGAGATTGGGGCCATCATCAACCCAGCTTGAAGCAAACCGCACAGTGTGCGCGCCCACTGCTTTGGCAAGATCATTCAGCGTCTGCATTCCCTCCGCATCATTGACGCCTGCGGGAAACACCACTGTGCCGCGCGGGAATGTGCGCCCGCTCTGGCTGAATGCTTTGTCGGTAACGCGCGCCTCCAGCCCTGCGCGCAGCGCATAGGTCACAAGCCGGGCCTGACCGCTATCGGTCCAGGGGACAGCGATGGCAAAATCGCCGGCCCCTTCGGCCTTGGCCGTAATCGGCGCATCTTCGGACAGCCGCTCCCCGCCGATGCCCGATCCGCACAGGCGCACATCCAGACCCGACATCAGTCCAACAGACCATGCGGTCACGTCATAGAGTTCATGCGGCAGATCTTCGGCCCGGCGGCGCTCCTGCTCGGTAATGAAGTCACGCGGCAATGGCGTGTCAGTATCAAGCAGGCTGCGGATCAGCCGCGCGGCTGGCTGAGCCTGCGTGACTGCCAGATAGCCTTGCGGATAGCTGCGCCCGCACACATTTGCCGCATCATCGCGCCGCGTCACAGCAATGCCCTGCGCGGCCAGCCTGCGGCCAAGCGCTTCGGCATTCCAGCGCCGCTTGCCTAGGTCGATCACATAAGTGCCGCTGCCCGCAACCCCGCGTGCGTTCGCCGAGCGATAGGCAGCATAATCGGACAGAAGCTGATCGGCGTTGTTCGCGACAGCCTCCGCCGTCGAAAAGCTGGCGATAAAGTGGTTTCGGACAGCATCGGCATAGGTCAGCGTCGTGCCGTCACGCCGGTCGAAAACCAATCCGCGCGAGGAGCCTTGTTCATAGGTGCTGCCGATTGCGCCCTGATGCGCGTTCCACGTGTCGCCATAGCCAGGGTAGAACAGGTCATAGACCTCACGCGTGAAATACGGTTCGCCCATACGGTCGAACCACGCGGCGTTGTTGCGCCCGATCAAGGCATAGGAACGCCGCTGGGCCGCAGTGATATTGGGGTTGACCGGATCGGCAGCGGGGCTGAAAAAATAGCTCTCGTCTCCGCCCATTTCGTGCACATCGACCACCACGACAGGGTTCCACTGGCGGATCGCTGCAACCTTGCCGCGTGTTTCAGGCTGGCTCAGCGTGAACCAGTCGCGGTTCAGGTCAAACATGTAGTGATTGACGCGCCCGCTCGGCCAGGTTTCATCATGTTCCGCCGCCTGCCGGTCTCCGGCAGGCTCGATACCCACTGCGCCGCGGAAATGGTTCACAAAGCGCGCGCGGCCATCGGGGTTCTGCATCGGGTCCAGCACAACGATGGTATCGCGCATGATCTGCTGCGCGCGGGCATCGTTTTGCGCCGCGAGTAGATGATAGGCCATCATCAGCGAGGCATCGGTTGAGGAAATCTCGTTGCCGTGCACACCGTAGGTCAGCCAGGTGACGGGCATCGCCGCGCCATTGCCCGCTCGGCCCGCAGCAATTGTCGCAAGATCAGCCTGAATCGCATCCATTCGGGCCATGTTTTCAGGCGCGCTCAGAACCACGTAAACGAGCGTCCGTCCTTCCCAACTCTTCGCATATTCGACGATCCGCATCCGGTCCGGCGCGGCTTTTGCGAGCGCGCGCAGATAGGCGAGCGTTTCGTCCGGTGAAGTGATGCGTGTGCCAGGCACATGGCCGATTGTCTCTTCAAGTGTCGGGATTTCAGGATCGAATTCTGCCTGAAGAAAGCTTTGCGCGTGGGCGCCGCCTGCCATTAGAATTACGGCCATCAGCCAGATGGAAATTCGCCCCCAAAGTTTCCCGAACATGCACCGATCCTTGCTGAGTTTCGCTTGACCATGCTCTCGGCCATGGTGTGCCGCGGGTCAAGGCTCCGTAAGCGCCGCGCAAGGCCACGGGGCGACGATTTGGCTATTTCAAAACGAAGGCGCTACACAGACGAATGATGAGGCCGCATCCGGGGGGCGGTAATTGGCTATATTTAACAGTTTTGAAAACGGCGAGGACGAAGCCGTATACACGCGTGAGGAACGTGCCAAATGGCGCCCGGGCCTGCGCGCTCTGATCATGATATCGGGCGGCATTTTCATCACTTTCAGCCTGATGAACCCGCTGTTTTTCCCTTCGGAAAGCCTGATCATCTACAACATCGTATCGATGGGGATGATCGTGTCGCTGGTGATTGCCTATATGGTTGTCGGCACCGAATTCTACGCACGCTCGCGCTGGCTTGACCCGCTGATGTTTACCTTGCTGGGGATCGCGGCGGTTATCCTGATGAGCGCGCTTGCCGATCCGGCTAACCAGACGCAGACCAGCTTTCTGGGCATGGCGGTGATCAACCTGGCGATAATGTACGTGTTTGCCGCGCTGTGCTTTATTGCCAATTTCCGATGGTTTCTGATCTGGTCGCTATCGCTGATGGCGGTCTATCTGGTCTTTCTGGCGGTGCAGCCAATCCCGATATTCCCGCGCGTTTACATGGTGGCCAATGTCTCGATGTTTCTCAGCTTTGCGCTGTTTGTAAACTGGGTGCTGGATTACCGCGCGCGCGTAATCTTTCGCACCAATCAGGAACTCGCCGCCGAAAAGGCGAAAACGGAAGACCTGCTGTTCAACGTTCTGCCGCAGCCAATCGCCCAGCGACTGCGTGCAGGCGAAGCGGTGGCAGACAGCTTTTCCGATGTGACGGTGATCTTCACCGATATCGTGGGGTTCTCGGTCCTCGCCAAGACGCTTTCGCCAGGCCATCTGGTGCGGCTGCTCAATGAGTTCTTCTCGCTCGCGGATCAATGCGCCGAACGCCACGGGATCGAAAAGGTGAAAACCATTGGCGACGCCTATCTTGCGGTGTCCGGCGGCACCGCGTCATCGGGTGGCGGCGCGCGCGAGGCGATCAATTTCTCGCGCGATCTCATCCTCGGAATGCGCGAAATGGCGGATCGCAGCGGCGTGAACATCAGCCTGCGCGTCGGCTTGCACACCGGACCGGTGGTGGGCGGCGTCGTCGGATCGAGCAGGCTGGCGTACGATTACTGGGGCGATACAATGAACATCGCAAGCCGGATCGAAGGCGCGGCAAAGCACGGCGCAATCGCCGTATCGGAGGCGACCGCGCTTTCCTGCAGCGGAGGCTTTGAATTCAGCGAGCCAGAGCTTGTCACACTGAAAGGCGTAGGTGAAATGCAGATCCGCAGGCTTGAGGTGTGATTACGCAGCCATCCAGATAAAAACCCCGCCGCGCCCGGAGGCGTGACGGGGTTCGAGCCAGCCAGATGACGGGAGGCCATGGCTGGTCTTTATCAATTACGGATTACGCGTTCTCAGGGATGCGTTCCATCGCCATCGCGTCTTTCAGAGCCGCAGTGAAAGCGGGAATATCGTCTGGATTACGGCTGGTGATCAGATTGCCGTCCACGGCGACCTCGCGGTCGACGACGTCGGCCCCTGCATTTTTCAGGTCGGTTCGGACCGATGGCCACGCGGTTACGACTTTGCCATCGACAATATCCGCTTCGACCAGCAACCAGGGTGCGTGGCAGATGGCGGCAATAGGCTTGTTGGCGCCATTAAACTGCTTGATCAGGTCGATGACGGTGTCGTTCATCCGCAAGACGTCGGGGTTGATCTGGCCTCCGGGCAGGAGCAATGCGTCGTAATCGCCTTCCGCGACTTCATCGACGGTAATGTCGACAGACACGCTTTCGCCCCAGTCCTTTTCATTCCAGCCCTTGATCTCGCCATCTTCGAGGCTGGCAATGGTCACATCGGCGCCATCATCTTTCAGGCGCTTCATCGGTTCCATCAGCTCAGACTGTTCAAATCCGTCGGTTGCGATGATCAGAATACGTTTCATGATCGGGTATCTCCTTATAATTGCTTTGGTTTTTCAACGGCCATCATGCGCCATTGTTCCGCGTGGCAAGCCAGGACGTGCCTCAGCTTCGGTGAGATTGAAAACGGGGCGTTTGTGCGTTTCTCTGTGGAAACCACACTCCCCGCGCGCGCGCGCGGTTGCTAAGCGAGGGGTATGTCTGAACCGACCACCACCGATGATTCTGATCCGTTTGATGCAATCGTAGATGCGCCGTTCGATGCTGCGCTTTCAGAACGCTATCTTGTCTATGCCCTTTCGACGATCACCGCGCGGTCGCTGCCTGATCTTCGCGACGGGTTGAAGCCGGTTCACCGCCGCCTGCTGTGGACGATGCGCCAGCTGAAACTTTCACCCGACAGCACGTACAAGAAGAGTGCGCGCGTCGTGGGCGAGGTAATCGGTAAGTATCACCCGCATGGGGACACTGCCGCCTATGATGCGATGGTGCGACTGGCGCAGGATTTCGCGCTGCGATACCCGCTGGTCGAAGGGCAGGGGAATTTTGGCAATATCGACGGTGATAACGCCGCCGCCTATCGCTACACCGAAGCGCGTCTGACCAAAACAGCGATGCAGCTGATGGATGGGCTGGACGCGGGCACGGTCGATTTCATTCCGACTTACAATGGCGAGGAAGAAGAGCCCGAGCTGATGCCGGGACTGTTCCCGAACCTGCTGGCGAACGGCGCGAGCGGGATTGCGGTCGGCATGGCGACCAACATCCCAAGCCACAACGTTGCCGAGATTATCGACGCCACGCTTGAGCTGATCGACAATCCGCACGTTGAACATCCTCGTCTGATGGAGCTGTTCCAGGGCCCCGATTTTCCGACCGGCGGGCAGATCATCGACAGCAAGGAGGCGATCTCCGCCGCTTACGAAACCGGTCGCGGGTCGTTCCGTGTGCGGGGTGTCTTTGAAGCGCCAGAGGCTTCCAGCGACGATGATAAGGCTGCGGGGATTGAGCGGCTGGGGGGCGGCCAGTGGCAGCTCGTCATCTCGGAAATTCCGTATCAGGTGCAAAAGGGCAAGCTGATCGAACAGATTGCTCAGGCGATCGCCGACAAGAAGCTGCCGATCCTCGATGACGTACGCGACGAGAGCGATGAGACGATCCGCATCGTGCTCGTGCCGAAGTCGCGCAATGTCGATCCTGAGCTGCTCAAAGAATCAATCTTCAAGCTCACCGATATGGAAACGCGCTTTGGTTTGAACCTCAACGTGCTCGACGCGACGCGGACGCCGATGGTGATGGGGCTGAAAGAGCTGCTGCAGAACTGGACCGCGGCACAGATCGAAATCCTTCAGCGGCGCACGCAGCACCGGCTCGACCAGATCGAGCGGCGACTGGAGCTGGTAAACGGCTATATCATCGCTTTCCTCAATCTCGACCGGGTGATCGAAATCATTCGCTACGAGGATGAACCGAAGCAGATGATGATGGCGGAGTTCCAGCTCACCGATCGTCAGGCCGAGGCAATCCTCAATATGCGGCTGCGCTCCCTGCGCAAGCTGGAAGAGATGGAGCTGCGGCAGGAGAAGGATGACCTGCTGGCCGAACAGGACGATTTGCAGAAGCTGCTCGACAGTCCGGCTCGTCAACGCACGCGGCTCAAAAAGGACCTGCGCGGGCTGCGCAAGGATTACGCCGAAGACACGAAGATCGGGGCACGGCGTACCCGCATCGAAGAGGCCGAGCCAGCGGTCGAATTTTCGATGGATGCGATGATCGAAAAGGCGCCTGTCACCGTGATCCTCAGCCAGAAAGGGTGGATCCGCGCGGCAAGCGGGCATGTCGATCTGGCGCAGGAGTTCAAATACAAGGAAGGCGACGCACTCGCCTTCATTCTCCACGCGCAGACAACGGACAAGCTGTTGATCGCGGCGGGCAATGGCCGGTTCTACACGCTCGGCTGCGACAAGTTACCGGGCGCGCGCGGATTTGGCGAACCGGTGCGGACCATGATCGATCTGGAAGCCGATACCGGGATCGTGGCCATGCATGTGCACCGTAAGGGTGCAAGGTTGCTGCTTGCGTCCAGCATTGGCAAAGGCTTCGTTGCGGAAATGGACGAACTGCTGGCTGAAACGCGCAAGGGGCGGCAGGTGGTCAATCTCAAAGGCAATGCCGAGCTGCGCGTTATCCGCGAAATTGCCGACGCGCACGATCACGTCGCCTGCGTGGGCGAGAACCGCAAATTGATCGTCTTCAACCTCGAAGAAATGCCGGTAATGGCACGCGGGCAGGGCGTGATGCTGCAACGCTACCGCGATGGCGGGTTGTCCGATGCTACCACGTTCAAGCTTGACGACGGCCTAAGCTGGCAGATGGGCGGATCGGGAGAGCGCACCCGGACCGAGAACGAGATCTGGCAGTGGAAGGTTGCGCGCGGCGCGGCCGGACGCCTTCCGCCGCAGGGCTTTCCAAAAGACAACACGTTCGGCTGATCCACGAAAAAGGCCGGCAGGATCGCTCCCGCCGGCCTGTTCCTTGTTCGATTGCGCGCGCGATTACATGATCGCGTCGGCCGGTCCGTTGTCCGTATCCGCATCACCGGCATCGGCCTGCGCCTGCTTGGCGGCGGCTTGTGCCGGGGTCAGGATTTCAGCGCCTTCGGGCACTTCAACGGTGTTCGCGGCGAGTTGCTCTGCCGTATAGAGCGCCATCAGCGCACCGTTAGCGTCAACAGCGAAGACATCGCGCGTCAACGTGACGATACCTGCGTCGCTTTTAACGATGGCGGTGTCTGCATCGTCTACGGTGTAGATCACGCCAGCAGGCTGACCGTCAGCGCTGATTACGGCTGCACCTTCGATCAGAGCGGCATCGCGTTTTGCATTGGCGGCATCAACCTGCGCCTGCATCATGCTGTCAATCTGGGCTTTGGTCGCGTTCACGGTCCACTTGCCTTCGCGCTCTGCGAGGGCTGCAGCAGGCAGCGGAGCCTTGTGCGCGCCGGTGTCGACCGTCACGGTCGTGCCGTCATTGCTTTCGACAGTGCCGATCGCTGCGTCGTCATTTCCGAACACTGTTGTGCCAGCATCCTGAGCGGAGGCTGCGGTCGATACCATGGCAATGGCCGAAGCAGTGAGGGCCAGCTTTGCAAACTTCATGAGTAATACTCTCCAAATTTCGTTTCGTCGCGCAGCCGCCGTAATCAGAGAGGGGCGGCAAGCGCACGGATGACAGCAGGTCCAAATCCCCGGACCAATATTGGCGCCGTCAGTAGCGATGGAACGCGCACATCAAACCAATGGGCGATACGCACGAATGGTTCCCCTAACGGGGCATCAGGCAGGTGACAAGAACCCGAACTGTATGACGTGTATGGCAGCGCTCAGGTGAAGCCTTGCTTAACGTGAGCGTCAAGCTGTGGGCAATTCTTCGGCTAAAATCGCCTCGACGCGTTCGCGCCCGGGAAAGCCTTCAGCGATCCAGCGGCGCTCGACGCAGCGCAGGATCCTCGCCACATCGGGGCCTGCACTCACTCCGCGCGCCACAATCTCACCGCCTTTCAGCGGCAGGCTGGGTGCCTGCCAATCGCGGATGACATTCGCATCGGCTCCGGCCAGCAAAAGCCGGTGAACCGCGATCTGCGTGCCTTCTTCATAGGCCAGCGCACGGGGATTGTCGCTGTCGCTTGTAAGGCGGCTGGCCGTCCCCACCAGCACCGCACGCTGGGCTTTCGACAGGCGCAAGCGTGCGGAGACAATCTCACCGATTTCGGGCATGGGCGGCAGCAGCGCGGCGAGCCTGCGAAGCGGATCGGCCGCGAAACCCTGCGCAGCCTCACGTTCGATAACATCGCGCATCAGTTCCACCTGACGCAGGCTTGTCTCCGGCAGGATCACGCGCAGAACCGCACGGTTGAACATCCGTTCAACCGTTTCGCCCGGATCAGGCAGGCTCAGCAGCTTTAGCAGTTCATCCGCCACCCGTTCGCGGCTGAGACCTTTCAATGTGTCTGAAAGATCCGCGCAGGCTTCCTCCGCTTCGTGATCCAGATCGGCGCCGAACCGGGCCTGAAACCTGTAATAGCGAAGAATGCGAAGGTGATCCTCCGCAATCCGCTGCCGCGCGTCGCCGATGAACCGGACGGTGCGCACCGCAAGATCATCAAGGCCGCCGAAATAATCGGAAATTTCCAGAGTTTCAGCATGGGCGTAAAGCGCGTTGATTGTGAAATCGCGCCGCGCGGCGTCATCGCGCCAATCGTCGGCAAAGGCGACAGTGGCGCGCCTGCCATCGGTCGAGACATCGCGGCGCAGGGTGGTAATCTCAACCGGGCCATCGTCCAGCACTGCGGTAACGGTGCCGTGATCGATACCGGTTGGAACGGTGCGGATGCCCGCTTTCTTGCACCGGTCTATCACTTCATCAGGCCTCAGCAGTGTGGCGCAATCGACGTCGCTTACCGCCATGCCCAGCAATGTGTCGCGCACAGCGCCGCCGACCCACCGGATGTTCTGCGGGCCGAGCGCGGCTGTCAGCGCGGCGAGCCCGGCGCGCTTTGTCCATTCCGCGCCGGCAAGAGATCCCGGCAGGCTCAACCCGCTTGCTCCAGCGTGATACGCCGCGAAAGATTGGCGATGATTGCCGCTGTCACGCCCCAAATGCGGAAACCCATATAATCCATTTCCAGATAGCGCCGCTGCGCCCCCCGCCAGAACACTTCGTTGACCGTCCAGTTACTCCGTTCGAGCAGGAGCGCAAGCGGAGCCTCGAACCAGTCTTCGACTTCAAGCGGATGCGGGGTCAGTTCAAGGTCTGGCGGTACGACCCCCAGGACGGGCGTAACGGCAAAGCCTGTGCCGGTCTGATAAAGATCACTTGTGCCGATCACCCGCACCTTTTCGCGCGGCAGGGCCAGCTCCTCTTCCGCCTCGCGCAGGGCCGCGGTGACAGCGTCTTCACCTGCATCGATCTTGCCTCCGGGAAAGGCGACCTGTCCCGGATGATCGCGCATTCCGGTGGGGCGCTGGGTCAGGATAACCTGCGGATCGCCGGGCACATCCGTTACCGCGATCAGCACCGCTGCCGGCGTTGCGCGGCCATCGGAATGCTCCGCATCCGACAACAGACCGGTAACATCGCGCGCGTGCCCTTCCTGAAACGCGGCGGAAAGTTGATCGAACAGCTGGCTCATGGTCGATGCGTCAGGGCAAGAGCGAGAATATCGCCCCCTGGCTCGTGACCATCAGGCCCTGTTCCAGATCATCACCGGTGGTTTCGATCGCAATCTGCGCAAGCTGTTCGTAAGTTGAGCGGTTCAGCCGCGCCTCGCATCCCCGGCGCACGTGCAGATAGATTGCCGGGGTGTCCGGATTGCCCGCCGCGCGAATGGCATTTTCGGGTCCGGCGACAACCAGTTCATCGCTGTTGAGCCGAAATGCGATTTCACCATCACGCAGCACGCAATCGACCGCGATAAAGGCTGCATCGTCGACTTCGATGCTGAGCTGCTCGAAAGGTGTGACGAGCCAGTGCTGCCCGGCATCATCGCGTGTCAGAAGGCCGGAAAATGCGCGCACCATCGCCGGGCGGCGGATCGGATCGCCTTCGTGATACCATGTGCCATCGGCGGCGATGCGCATGTGGCTTTCACCGATTTTCTCTGGTGACCAGTTTTCGACCGGCGGCAGTTTGCGCTGCGCAACCTGATCGGCAATCTGGGCGAGGGTGAGTTCAGCTAGATAAGGGGGAGGTTCGTACGGCATGGGTTGAAAACCAACTGCCAGATGAAGCGGTTCCCGTGAAGGGGGCAGGGGAATTCCTACCCCTTTCCATCGATCCCGCCAGCCGGGTTCCACGGGCCAAGCACGCCCGCAGCTGGCAAGGCCGAAACCGCCGCTCCGCGCGCAAGCAGGCGCTCTGGCTCGTATGGTCCGGGGCATCGCCATCCTCCGGTTGCGCCCGCGCTGAAGCCCCAGCGGCCATAATAATCGGCATCGCCAATCAGCACTTGCGGAAAACTGGGCGATCCATTTGCCGCCATTCGCGCCTCGGCATCGAGCATCGCCGCCATCAATCCCATGCCGAACCCTTCGCCTTGCCGCTCAGGCACAACAGCGACCGGACCAACCATCACAAGCGGGACCGGCTTTGCATCGCCGTCGCCGATCAGGGCGATGGGCCAGCACTGGATTGTGCCGACCAGCAATTCTTCATGATCCAGAACGGCAAAGCTGAGCGCGTCGAGCCAGTCCATTCCCGCACGAATGCGGTAGGCTGTGCGCGCGTGCCGATCAGGACCGAATGCACGGTCGAGCACAGCCTCGATCATGTCCTGTTCGACCGCTGAAAGCGGTATTATTGTGGCACTGTCTGCGCTCATCAACGGGCCGATAGAGGACTCCGCCCGCCATTCCTACGAAGAATTACTTTGCGGTGAGCTTCAGAATTCTACCCTCTGGCCCGTCTTCGGCGACCCAGATGCTGCCATCCGGGCCTTGTTCTACCGAACGCAGGCGTCCGCCGATTTCGTAACGATCCACTTCCTGTGCATCGTCGCCATCGATGGAGACCCGGACCAGAGCCTCACTGCTCAGGCCAGCAATCAAGGCATCGCCTTTCCACGGGCCGAACATGTCGCCGGAATAGATGATCATGTCGCCGGGCGCGATCACCGGGGTCCAGTGCGCAGCAGGCTTTACAAATCCGTCATCCTCGCTGTGATCCTCGATCGGGTCGCCGTTGTAGTGATTGCCGTATGAACGCGTGGGCCAGCCGTAATTGGCGCCTTCGCGGACCAGGTTGAGCTCATCGCCGCCCGCAGGCCCGTGCTCTATATCCCACAGGCGCCCGTCGGCATCCCAGTCCATGCCGAGGATGTTGCGGTGGCCGTAGGACCAGATCTCGGCGGTTACGCCGCCCTGATCGGCCATTGGGTTGCCTGCGGCAGGGGTGCCATCAAGGTTGAGGCGCACAATGCTGCCGAGCGTGTTGCCGGTGTCTTGCGCCGGTTCAAGCTTTTGCCGGTCGCCGCTTGCGACGAACATGTATTGGCCATCGGGCGAAAAGGTGATGCGGTGCGAATAATGTCCGCGACCGGAAACCTTCGGGGCCTGACGCCAGATGACATCCAGTCCTTCTACAGCGCAGGCATCCACGGCGGTGCAGGCCAGCGTGCCGCGCCCCACAACCGCGCCGCGCGTTTCGCCGTCCGCGCCCATTTCTGCCCAGCTGAGATAGATCGTGCGGCCATCAAGAGGCTCGCCCGATTCCGCTTCAAGGAAGGCAACGTCGCCAAAACCGCCCTGACCGCCATAGGCGACATCTGGCGCACCGCCGACGGTGCCCAGCGAGCCCGTGGCTGTATCCATCACTTTCAGCGCGCCTTCCTTCTCCGTGATAAAGAGCATGGTTGTGCCCGGCGCGAATTCGATTGCCCAAGGTTTGTTGAACGTGCCCATCTCGGCCGTATCCAGACTGATCGGGGCTGTCGCAGCCGCATCGCCGCTATCCCCCGTTTCGGCAGTAGCGCAGCTTGCGAGGGCGAGCGTGGAGAGGGAAAGTGCGAGCGGAAGCCTGGATGGTGTGGTCATGTCGAATGTAACTCCCGATATTAAGTTCGGTGCCCCGCCATTTGTGATTGGGGTAGATGAGGCTGGCCGTGGTCCATTGGCAGGGCCGGTCGTGGCCGCTGCCGTTATTCTGGGCGAGCACGTACCCGAAGGGCTGAACGATTCCAAGAAACTATCCGCCAAACGCCGCGGAGTGCTCGACAAGGAGATTCGCGCGACATGCGGCTGGGCGGTCGCCGTGGTTGAGCCGGACGAGATAGACCGGCTCAATATCTTCATGGCAACAATGGAGGCTATGACGCGCTGTGTCGCTGATCTTTCGGCACGAATGGCCGCTCCCTGCTCGGTCCTGATCGATGGCAACATGACGCCGGAGGGCCGCAATTCCGGCTGGCAATGGCCGGCCCGCGCGATTGTGGGCGGTGACGGGATCGAGCCTGCGATCAGCGCGGCATCGATCATCGCCAAAGAATGGCGCGACCGGATGATGACAGCCGCCGCCGCCGATCACCCGCAATATGGCTGGGAACGAAACAAGGGCTATGGAACCGCCGAGCATATGGAAGCGTTGCGCGTACATGGACCAACCCCCCTGCATCGCAAAAGCTTCGCCCCTGTTGCACAAGCGTCTTTGCTCTAGTTCGCAAACCGCCTAAGCGCCGCCGATGCTTGAAGCGATTCTCCTCAGCCTTGTAGGTCTTGTTGGCCTGGCCATTGGCGGCGAACTGTTGGTTCGGGGCGCTGTCGGCATTGCCCAGAAATTGGGTGTTTCGACGCTGTTCACCGGCCTCGTGATCGTCGGCTTTGCGACGTCCATGCCGGAAATGGTGGCAAGCGTGCAGGCCGCGCTCGCCGGATCGCCAGAGATTGCCTGGGGCAACATTGTCGGATCGAACCTTGCCAACACGCTGTTGATCCTTGGCGTGTCTGCGCTGGTTGCTCCGATTGTGTTGACCGGCACGGGCAGGCGCGATGCGGTTGTGGCGCTCGCCGTTACGCTGCTGCTATGGGCACTCGCCTGGTCGCAATTGGGTGCGCAATGGATCGGCTTTGCGCTGCTGTTCGGCATCGTTGCCTACATTGTGTGGCGGTACAAGCACCCCGGCGCCGCGCAGCTGGAGGAGGACGATGAAGACGGGCCAAGCAATTCGGTCATCGCGCTGCTGCTGTTCATCGCGGGTCTTGGCATTCTTGTAGCGGGCGGTAATGCGCTGGTCACCGGTGCGATCAGTCTGGCGACCATTTTCAAAGTGCCTGAGACGGTGATCGGCCTCACTGTGGTTGCTGTCGGCACCTCTCTGCCCGAACTCGCAGCCTCTATCGCGGCGGCACTTCGCGGCAAATCGGGCCTAGCCATCGGCAATGTTGTAGGCTCCAACATCTACAACATTCTGCTGATCGGCGGCACGACGATGAGCATCGCGCCCTTTGCGCTCCCGATCGAACTAGCCGGTCTGCAAATGGCGCTGCTCACAGGAAGCGCGGTGATCCTGCTGGCGCTGCTGTGGAAAGCAAAGGCAATCGGACGTTGGCTAGGCGCTGTGCTGCTGGCCGCGTTTATCGGAAACGTCGTTCTCGTTTTCAACTGAGTCCTGAAGGTCACACCCCTCCATATCGAGTCTCCGGATTCCCAAGGGACTCAACATCTTGTGGCGTTCTCTTCCCGTTCTCCATCAGCATCCGCCAGTTTTACCGCCCGTTAACCATAAGCCTTCAGAATCTTTGCTTGACGCAGAGTCCGCGAGGACTCACCCTGTGGATAACTTTGGGCGTGTTATGTCGAGGAATTGAGCTGTGGGTGTGATCGAAAATGCGAAGGTTCGCGTAAAAGGTGCTGTAAAAGCACCGAAAAGTGCCGCTCCCGATCTCTCCGAGCTTCTGCCGGTGGGCACCATTCTCGATGGTGACTGCATCGAGGCAATGCGTTCCCTGCCTGACAATTCGATCGACTGCGTTTTTGCAGACCCACCGTACAACCTCCAGCTGGGCGGCGATCTCAATCGCCCCGATGGCAGCGAGGTCGATGCGGTTACCGATCACTGGGACCAGTTCGACAGCTTCCGTGTCTATGATGATTTCACCCGTGCCTGGCTGACCGAGGCGCGCCGCGTGCTAAAGCCTGATGGCGCATTGTGGGTCATCGGCAGCTATCACAACATCTTCCGCTGCGGCGCGATCCTACAGGATCTGGGGTTCTGGATTCTCAACGACATCGTGTGGCGAAAGACCAATCCGATGCCCAATTTCAAGGGCACGCGCTTCACCAATGCGCACGAAACGCTGATCTGGGCGAGCATGGGTGAAAAGGCGCGCTACCAGTTCAATTACCGCGCGATGAAGACGCTGAATGACGAGCTGCAGATGCGCAGCGACTGGGTGCTGCCGATCTGTTCGGGCGGCGAGCGGCTGAAGGAAAACGGCAAGAAAGCGCATCCGACGCAAAAGCCGGAAAGCCTGCTTTACCGCGTGCTGCTCGCCACCACCGAAAAGGGCGACGTGGTGCTCGATCCGTTTTTCGGCACCGGCACGACCGGTGCGGTGGCCAAGCGTCTGGGACGCCAATGGATCGGCTGCGAGCGTGAGGAGTTTTACCGCGGCGTTGCGTATAAACGCATAGAGAAGGAACTCCCGCTCGATGAAAGCGCTTTAGCTACAATGCAGAGCAAGAAAGCCGCGCCCCGGGTTGCCTTTGGGACGTTGGTTGAGACCGGACTGATCGCGCCCGGCACAAGGGTGTTCGACAAGAAACGCCGCTGGATCGCGACAGTCCGGGCCGATGGCTCGCTAGAGCTCGATGGCAAAACCGGCTCTATTCACGGCCTCGGCAAAGATCTGCAGGAGGCGCCCAGCTGCAATGGCTGGACCTTCTGGCATTACGAGATTGACGGACCGCAGGGCAAAGACGTGAAACCCGTGGATCACGCGCGGCAGATGTATCTGCTCGCCAACGAGGACTGATAGGCCAGGAATAGAGGCCGGCCGCGTCGCAGACTTATCTGGTTCGTTTCTTCCGTCCACCGTGCGCCACGCCTTGTCTCTGGCCGTGACGGATTGCCGCCGCTTCGCCACCACTTGCCGAATAGCCTCTTTGCCTTTTGGCTTCAGTGGGTTCTTTCTGAACCTGTTCGCGCCCTCCCTCTCTTCAGGCGCGAGCACCAGAAGGGAAGAGCACCCGTGAAAACGCCAAAGAAAAAATACGTCGCACCTTCATTTTCGTCCGCCGATTTCGCCTATGCCGAGGCCTATGTCGAGGACGCGATCCGGCTTAACCAGCTTGGCAAAAGCGGCAACGACCGGAAAAGACTGCGCAGACTCTAGGGCAGACCGAACCGGCAGCTTGCGCCACATGGCGGTAAGCGCGGCACAGGCGCTACGCGCGAAGCGTGTGAAAAGGTGAGGACAAGACCTGTCCTACACGCGATCGTGACGCTAAAGCGATTTGCATGAATTCGAACCGCATTTCCCTCCGCCTGCACAAGCGCGCAAACCAGCCGAAAGATTTGATCCCAGGACCGTGTTCCATGTGTTCCACGCTTCAGGATCCGAGCGTGAAAGCTGAACAAGGGGCGTCGGCATGAGCGCGCGGGTCTACCTTCACCCGATCAGTGTCGTAACCGGCCCGCAGGTTGAAGAAGGGGCGGCTATCCGTCTTGCAGGGACGATGGCGTATGCCAGCCGCTTCGCACTGGTGGTTCGTGAAAACGGCAAGCCGGTGCAGCGTGTCCTGTTCGGCGCGCGCGGGCTGGAGGCTGTGCTCACCAGCCTCGATCCCGAGCTTGCCGAAGAGGCGCAGCGGCAGTGGGCAAACCTGCAAAAGGTGCATCAGCCCCTTCAGGCCGGTGAGCGCACCATCCGGCTGGATCAGCCGCAGGTAATGGGTGTGCTGAATGTGACGCCTGACAGCTTCAGCGATGGCGGCGAGTTCCTGGAGCGTCCCGATGCGGGCCGCGCACACGCCGCCGACATGCTTGAAGCGGGTGCGGCGATCATCGACATTGGCGGGGAAAGCACAAGGCCGGGAGCGGCAGCGACATGGGAGGGTGATGAGAAAGAGCGCGTGTTGCCCGCAGTCGAGTACTGCGCGGCGATGGGTGCCGCAATCAGTGTCGATACCCGCCGTGCGGGCGTGCTTGAGGCTGCTCTGGCGGCGGGTGCGCACATTGCCAACGATGTGTCCGCGCTGCGCTATGATCCGCGCACTGCCGAGCTGGTGGCCAACAGTGCTTGCCCTGTGGTGCTGATGCACGCGCCGGGCACGGGCGAGGATCTGCATGAAGGCGGCGAATACGAAGATGTCGTCAGCGAGGTGTTCGATTTCCTGAAGGATGCGCGGGAGCGCGCGATTGCAGGGGGGATTGCCGAAGATCGCATCGTGCTCGATCCAGGTATCGGGTTTGGCAAGACACTGGCTGACAACCTTGCCATCATCAACGCGCTGCCGCTGTACCATGCGCTCGGTTCGCCGCTCTTGCTGGGTGTCAGCCGCAAGCGGATGATCGGCGCGCTTTCGAACGAAGAGCCCGCGCATGAGCGGCTCGGCGGCTCGGTTGCGCTCGCGACCAAGGGGATGGAGGCGGGCGTGCACATCCTGCGCGTTCACGATGTGAAGCAGACCGTGCAGGCGCGCAACGTCTGGCGCGGCCTGCGCGATGCGGGGCTGACCGACTTTGCTCAGCTGCCAATGGACTAGACGGCCTGACCGCGATAGTCGCAATACCGTAATCCAGCAGGTCCACAGCGGCCGCATACCACTCGATAAGGACCAAGCCATGCGCTCATTCGCTCTCTTCACCGCAGCCGCGACAACCGCCATTGGCCTTGCGGCAACGCCCCTGATTGCCGATGATCATGGCGAGATGCATCATCGCAGTCACGATGATGGCCACGTGCCGATGTATGCACAGGATCTGCTCGCCCCGTATTATGCCAAGTTGCAGTAGCGCACCGATCTGCCGGTCGCTCCCGCCAATGTGTCGATAGCCCCCGAAACGGTGATCACGCGGCTCGCCTTTGGAAGCTGCAACCATCAGAGCCGTAGCCAGCACATGTGGGCGCAGATCGCCGCGACCAACCCGGATCTGTTCCTGTTTATCGGTGACAACAATTACGGGGATCAGGGCTGGGACGGCGATGCGGCGCTGACGACCCTGCGCGAAGCCTATGCCGTGCAGGCCAAGACACCCGAACTCGCCGCTTTCCGCGCTCAGGTGCCCATGATGATCACTTGGGACGATCACGATTACGGCTTCAACGATGGCGGAGCGAGCTTCACCTTCCGCGAATGGTCCGAGACGATGTTCGAGACATTCTGGGGCTCGTCAGAAGAGGTCAAATCGCGCCCTGGCATCTACGAAAGCCGCGTGTTTGGAGAGGACGGCAAGCGCACCCAGATCATCATGCTCGATACGCGCTTCTTCCGCTCCGATCTTGAAACGATGGAATACACGCCGGAACGTCCGCCGCTTGGCCCCTATGTGCCGAGCGATGACGCATCGAAGACCATGCTGGGCAAAGCGCAATGGCAATGGCTGGAGCAGGAGCTGGCGAAGCCGGCTGACCTGCGCATTCTGGTTTCGTCCATTCAGGTGATCACCGATGCGCACAATTACGAAAGCTGGGAGGCGCTGCCGCTGGAGCGGGCGAAGCTTTACCGGATGCTGGCGAACCGCGCGGAAAGCGGCCTTGTCATGCTTTCGGGTGATCGCCATGCGGGCGGCATCTACTCGGATGCGCTACCGGAGACGAAAGGCGAGCGAGTGTGGGAGCTGACCAGTTCCTCGCTCAACTACTCGTTCTCGTCGACCGAGCGCAACACCGCGCGCGAGCCCGATCCCAAGCGACTGACAGACTTCATCTCCGAAGAGAACTTTGGCCTCGTAGAGATCGATTGGAACGCACGGACATTCACCACCAGTCTGCGCGGAAGCGAGGGCGAAGTGCGGGTAACGCGGACTGTCGAATGGTAGGCGGTTAGCCGGGAGAGGCGGCGCTGCCGGCGAGCAGCCCGCCATCGAGCTGAAGCTCGCTTCCGGTCATGTAGGCACTGTCATCGCTGGCGAGGAAGACGCACAGCTGCGCGACCTCCTCAATCGTGCCGAAGCGTTTGAGCGGTGTATCCGCGACCAGCGCTGCCATGCGCTCTTCGCGGTCGGGGCCATCGCCCAGCATCGGTTCCCAGATGTCGGTGAGGATCGCTGCGGGATGGACCGAATTGCAACGGATCGCCCAGCCGTGTTGCGCGGCGTAGAGCGCGACAGTCTTTGAATGGTTTCGGATCGCCGCCTTGCTCGCGGCGTAGGCAGCGGCGCCGGGTATGCCGACCAGGCCCGAGCGTGACGACATGTTGATGATCGAACCGGTGCCTTTCGCCTTCATCGCGCCGAGCGCATAGCGGCAGCCGAGGAAGGTGCCATCGGTGTTGACCGCGTGGACTGCGCGCCAGTCTGCGAGCGAGGCGTGCTCGGGATCGTGCGGATCGGTGCTGTCTTCGAACCCCGTGATACCGGCATTGTTGACCATCACATCTATCTGCGGATGAGCGGTGGCAAGCGCGGCCCATTGCGCTTCATCGCGCACGTCGAGCGCCGCGAAACCGCAGCCGATTTCATCGGCCGCTTTCCTACCTTCATCCTGATCGATATCGGTCAGAACGACATCAGCGCCCTCGGCATGGAAAGCGGCGCAAATACCGCGGCCGATGCCGCGCGCACCGCCAGTGACCACGCAGGTCTTGTTTGCCAGCTTTTCCATGAATTGCGCTCTCCCAATGAAGGTGGAGCGTATGCGCAACATGGTACCGCCTTCAAGTGGGTCGGAAGAATTTAGTAGCCGTTGTCCCAGCCGCCGGAGCCCGCTTCGCTGAACCGGTCACTGGATTCGTCGAAGCCAGAATAGCTTGATTCGGCGGAGCGCCTGCTGCGCAGCTGGGAATAATAGGAATTCAACCGCACCCGGTCCATGTCTGTCAGCGAGGTCCGGGCACCCTCCAGCACGCCATGTCGTTTGAGCGTGCGATAGGCCCTGTCCATGGTCGGATCGCCAAGCGACGCTTTAAGTTTGGTGCCTTTTAGCCGGGTGGCTTCGTTTTCCTGCGATGCCTCGAAATCGGCTTGCGATATGAACGCCGAAACGACGATCAGTACTGCCATAATCGCCACGAAACCGCCCACAGCGCGTTCTATCCCGTTGGCGATTGTATTGATGAAATTCACGCGTCGATCCCCCAATCAAGCAGCGTTGTCGATCCCCAGATCACTGAGTTTGCGATAAAGTGTCGAGCGCCCGATCCCCAGACGCCGGGCGACTTCGGTCATACGCCCCCGGTAATGCCCGATGGCAAGGCGGATCACGTCGGCCTCGATTTCTTCGAGAGGACGCAGATTGCCGTCATCGGTGTAGAGCATCACGCCTACACCTTCATGCATCCCGCCAATCGAGCCGCCGTCGACCTCACCAATCAGTTCGGACAGTTGCGGGAAGCTTTCGGCGGTCAAGGTTTGACCTTCGCAATAGACCGCAGCGCGGAACAGCACCGATTGCAGCTGACGGACATTTCCGGGCCAATCATACGCGGCTAGCAAAGCCAGCGCGCTGTCGGAAACCGAAAGGTGCCTAAGGCCCGGTTGTTCGCCAATGCGGCCAAGGAAATGGCGCGTGAGGGCGGATATGTCGCTGGTCCGCTCGCGCAGGGCGGGAAGCGAGATCACTGTTGCGCCCAAAATGCTTGCGAGGTCAGGTTCAAAGTGGCCCGCATCGACCAACGGTTGCAGACCGATATTGCTGGACGCCAGCATCCGGACATCGACGCGGAAACCGTGCGCCGCGCCGACCGGGCGCACGATACCGGTTTCGAATACCTCGACAAGCCGCTTCTGGACCTCAGGTTTAAGCCTGTCGATTTCGTCAAGAACCAGCGTGCCGCCATCACAATTTTGAAGCGCGCCGATCTGACGGTCGAATGCTCCGGGAAATGCGTTGGGCTCATGCCCGAAAAGAACAGATTCGATTGAATTGGGCGGAACGCTTGCTGCATTGATAAAGCGAAGCGGTTCCTTGGCGCGTGGACTGGCGGCGTGCATGGCGCGCAGCAACATTTCCTTGCCGGTGCCGCTTTCACCTTCGATCACGGCATGGCCATGACCGCGCGCGGCCTTTGCGGCCTTGGCCAGGGCGGTGCGGAATTTCGGAGCGGTTCCGATCATGGCGTCGAAATCGAGCGTGGCCGACATTTTTTCCGTTAGCGGAGCAAGTTCGTCTCTCTGCGTTTCGCGCGTTGTTACCGAACGCAGCGCTTCCATAAGCCGGTCCGGTGAAACCGGCTTGACCAGATAATCGCTTGCACCTGCACGCATCGCCTCGACAGCTAGCAGCGGGGACGAACTGGTCGTCAGCATCAGAATCGGGAGTGCCGGTCGGCGCTCCTTCAGCTCTGCAATCAATGAGCACGCATCATCTCCAGGCACCCACTGGTCCAGCAAGATTGCCGACAGCTGCATACCTTCGCGTGTCCCAAGCATCGCAATCGCAGTTTCGGCATCACTGGCCACGATTGTGCGCCAGCCATCGCGTGAAGCAATGGCCGAGATCAGCCTGCTTTGCGCAGGCTCATCGTCAATCAGCATGACCAGCCGCGCCTCTTCGCGCGAATTGGTCTGTGCCTCCAGATGCGAATCAATATCCGACATGAGGTCCGCCGCCTGTCCTTTACCCTCCCTGGCCATCGTCCCAGGGTGAAACGTGAGCGGACCTTACGGGCGACGGGTAAAGACGAAATTAAGGCTGCGAGTCCCGAATTGAGATTTTTTTGACCAAAACATCTTCCCGCCTCTCAAATCAGTGGGCTTGAGAAAGCGGCAACAGCGCGATACGGGCACAGTTGGAAACTTTCCGGCAACTTTTTGCCGGGCTCACCGTTAGAGATCAGAAGGAAGAACCGAAGCTATGGCTACGCACGATATGGATGATGCACAGGCAACCTACAGCGGTTTTATTGGCTCGCTGAAATGGGCTGTGCCGCTGATTGCGGTCATCACCTTGTTCGTCATTATGCTGATCGCTGAATAAGGGGCAAACCTGCCACGTGAAAATAGCTGTACTGAAAGAGCGCGCTCCAGGTGAGACTCGCGTCGCCGCTACGCCTGAAACCGTGAAGAAATTCATCGGTTTGGGCAATGAATTCGCAGTGGAAGCGGGCGCGGGAGCCGGTGCAGCGATTACAGATCATGCCTATGAAGAGGCGGGAGCGAAGATCGGTGATGCCGCGTCTGCGGTAAAGAATGCGGATATCGTTCTGGGCATTCAAGCACCGGAAGTGGCTTTGCTCAAGGGCGCAAGCAAGGGCGCCTGGGTTGCTGCACTGTTCAATCCTTTTGCCAGCAATGACCTGATACAGGCGTATGCCAAAGCAGGTTTTGAGGCGCTTTCGATGGAATTCATGCCGCGCATAACCCGCGCGCAGTCGATGGATGTGCTTTCCAGCCAATCGAACCTGGCTGGCTACAAGGCAGTGATCCATGCAGCCGATACTTATGGCCGCGCGTTTCCGATGATGATGACGGCGGCTGGCACAGTTCAGGCGGCCAAATGCTTTATCATGGGCGTAGGTGTTGCGGGTCTACAGGCAATCGCGACCGCGCGCAGGCTGGGCGCGCAGGTTTCTGCGACCGATGTTCGCTCCGCCACGAAGGAACAGATCCAGTCACTCGGCGCGAAAGCGATCTTCGTTGAAGATGTCGAGGGGATCGAAGGCGAAGGCTCGGGCGGATACGCGACCGAGATGAGCGACGAATACAAGGCTGCGCAGGCCAAGCTGGTCAGCGAACACATCGCCAAGCAGGACATTGTCATCACAACTGCGCTCATTCCGGGCCGCGCTGCTCCGGTGCTGATCACTGATGCGCAAATCGCGACGATGAAACCGGGAAGCGTGATTTTTGACCTTGCAGTCGCGCAAGGCGGGAACGTCGAAGGTTCCAAGCCTGACGAAGTGGTCGAAAGGCACGGCGTGAAAATCATCGGTTATGCCAATACTCCGGCGCACCTCGCCGCAGACGCATCGGCACTGTTCGCGCGCAACCACTTCAATTTCCTCTCGGCCTTCTGGGACAAGGAAGCCGGAAAACCCGAACTCGACGAGGAGATCGGCGACGCCGTACGCCTCACCAAAGGCGGCGAAGTGGTCAATGAGAGGCTGCAGGCGTGAAGCGCAGCAGCTGGCTTTTGCTGGCCGCCGTGGCCTTTTTCGTGATCGTGGCAGTGGCTTACAGCTCCGGATATCAGCTTGGCGCAGATATCGCGGAAAGAGAAAACACGGCGTCGGAGGCGCAGTAATGGACTTCATCTCAATCCTTTCGATTTTCGTGCTGGCGTGTTTCGTCGGCTACTATGTGGTCTGGTCGGTCACTCCTGCGCTGCACACGCCGCTGATGGCGGTGACCAATGCGATTTCATCGGTGATTATCGTCGGCGCGTTGATTGCTGCGGCTGAGGCCGATACCGAGATCGCCAAATATCTCGGCCTGTTTGGAGTGGTGCTTGCCAGCATCAACATTTTTGGCGGGTTCGCTGTGACCGAGCGGATGCTCGCCATGTACAAGAAAAAGGAGAAGTAAGAGATGAGCTTCTCCATTCTGGCAGGCGCGGCAGATAGCGCCACCGCAACCCCCGCTTGGGCGATGCTTGCCTACCTGGCGGCGGGTGTTTTCTTCATCCTGGCGCTTCGCGGTCTTTCTAGCCCTGCGACTAGCCGCGCGGGCAACCGCAATGGAATGATCGGCATGGTGCTGGCGGTCGTAACGACGCTGGTCACACACGACATTGCGAATATCGTGGAGATCGGCATTGCGATCTTCCTGGGCGGAATTATCGGCGTAACGGTCGCGCGGAAAATCGCCATGACGTCCATGCCCGAACTGGTGGCGGGCTTCCACTCGCTCGTCGGCCTAGCCGCTGTGGTCGTGGGCCTTGCTGCCTGGCTCAATCCGGGCGCGTTCGGCATTACGGATGCAGCAGGCCAGATACTGATGGTCAGCCGGATCGAGCTGGGTCTGGGCATCGCCATCGGCGCGATTACATTCTCCGGTTCGGTTATCGCTTTTCTCAAGCTTTCGGGCCGCATGAGCGGTTCGCCCATTCTTTTGCCGGGCCGGCATATCATCAACCTTGGAACGCTGGTCGCAATCCTGGGCATGATTGGCGCCTATGCCGTGTCGCCTGATGGCGGAGCAGGTGAAGGCTGGTTGATCATCGCGATTACAATTGCTGCTTTCCTGATTGGCTTTCTTTTGATCATCCCGATCGGCGGGGCGGACATGCCTGTGGTCGTCTCGATGCTCAACAGCTATTCCGGCTGGGCGGCGGCGGCGATGGGATTTACGCTGGGCAACAGTGCGATGATCATCACAGGCGCCTTGGTTGGCTCGTCTGGCGCGATCCTTTCCTACATCATGTGCAAGGCGATGAACCGCAGCTTCATCAGCGTGATCGCGGGCGGATTTGGCGGCGAGAGTGCGGCTGCTGGAGGGGAACCGCGTGAGCAGCGCCCCTACAAACAGGGAAGCGCTGAAGATGCGGCCTACATGCTCGAACAGGCAGAGAAGGTCATCATTATCCCCGGCTATGGCATGGCGGTGGCACAGGCTCAGCATGCGCTGCGTGAAATGGCCGATACGCTCAAGGAAAAGGGCGTGGAGGTGAAATATGCGATCCACCCCGTTGCGGGCCGTATGCCCGGTCATATGAACGTGCTGCTGGCCGAAGCCAACGTTCCGTATGACGAGGTGTTCGAGCTGGAAGATATCAATTCGGAATTCGCGCAGACCGACGTTGCCTTCATCATCGGTGCGAATGACGTGGTGAACCCGGCTGCCAAGACGGACAAGTCATCGCCCATTTACGGAATGCCGGTTTTCGACGTCGACAAGGCCAAGCAGGTCTTCTTCATCAAACGCTCGATGGGCGGGGTCGGCTATGCCGGGGTCGACAACGATGTTTTCTACATGAACCAAACCGTAATGCTTTTGTCCGATGCCAAGAAGATGGTTGAAGAGATTGTGAAGGCACTGGACTGACATGGCGAACAGCCCCCCATCGCATGACGAGTATCCCCGCCCGCGCGGCGGAATTCTGTTGCTGATCATGATCGCTGTTGGCCTGCTGGGACTGGCAGCATGGTTTGTCTTCAAACCCGAAGGCCTGCTGCAACAGGTCACCGAAGAGCGGGTTGAAGAGGCTTTGCTTGCGAACGGCGTTCCGATGCCAATGGCCGGATGCATGGCGCCGCGGCTGACGGACCGGTTGACGATTGATCAACTGCGCAATCTTGAAAAGCTCGCGCCAGAGGAAGGTGAGGCCCGCTTCCCGATGAACGCGGCGGAAGCCCTCAACCGATTGCGGCGCGTTGGCGATGACGAAGCTGTGGAGCAATTGGCGCGTGTGGCGACCGGTTGCGGCCTGGAGCAGTTGCTCGGTCGATAAGCCCGCTTGCATTTCCACTCCCTTGCGGCACTATGCTGGTCGGAGAGGGAGACAATCATGATACGAGTGACAGCTGCGGCAATGCTGCTGGCAACGGCTTCTACCGCTTGGGCTGAAACGCACAGGATTTCACCGGGCGAAGGTGCGCAGGAGCGTTTGCAAGAAGCGCTGATCCTTGCGCAGCCAGGCGATACCGTTGTGCTTGAAGCGGGGCGGTTTGAACTCACGGACGGGCTCAGCCTTGATGTTGATGGCGTCACGCTGCGCGGGGCCGGGATGGACGCAAGCGTACTGGATTTCACCAATCAGGCCGGATCTGGAGAAGGGCTGCTGATCACGTCGGACCACGTAACCCTGCGCAATTTTGCAGTGGAAAATGCCAAGGGTGACGGGATCAAGTCCAAAGGCGCAGACCAGATTATCTACCACGCACTGCGGGTCGAATGGACCAACGGTCCGGATGCATCGAATGGTGCGTATGGCATATATCCTGTCGAGGCGTCGAACATCCTTGTGCAGGACAGCATCGTGCGCGGCGCATCGGATGCCGGCATTTATGTTGGTCAGTCGGAAAACATTATCGTTCGGCGCAACTACGTTTATGAAAATGTAGCAGGGATCGAAATCGAGAACTCGAATTTTGCTGAGGTAACGCACAATATCGCGGGCCGGAATACGGGCGGAATTCTGGTTTTCGACCTGCCCGGACTGCCAAAGGTCGGCGGCGGGAACGTGGTCGTCGCGAACAACATCGTGGCCAGCAACAACACCGATAATTTCGCTCCCGAGGGCAATATCGTCGCCGCTGTTCCGTATGGCACCGGCGTTATGGTGATGGCCAATAAAGGCGTACAGGTGGTCAACAACGCGTTTGAGGACAATCTTACATCGCATATCATGCTGATCGCCTACATTCAGGAGTACGATGACGAACGCTATGAGCCGCGCCCGGTCGATGTCCTGATCGCTGGCAACAGCTACGGGGCGGGTGGGAGCGCGCCCGATATTGCCGGAGGTGAAATGATCGCCGCGGCTTTTGGCGGAGCTTTGCCACCGATCCTGACCGACGGTTTGCACAAACGCCTATCGATCGAGGACACGGTGCCGGTGATTTCACTGGGCATGGAGCGTGTCGGACAATCACGTGCAGAAGCCAAGCCTCAGCTTATCAACGCTCTGGCTGCCGCCGATACCGCACGGTTTGCGCCGGTTACCCTGCCTGAAGGGATGGAGGCGCGCGTTCAGTGAAGAGCTCGCTCGTCTTGTTGGGCTGTGCCATGCTGGCTCTCGCCGGATCGGCCGATGTGCGGGCCACCATAACGCAAGAGCTTCCAATCAATGACAGCGCGATCATGGATGGCATCCCCAGAAATCTTTCCGAGTTCGGCTTTTTCCAAGATCCAAAAGGGCGCGTGCCGCACGGCAACCTTATATCCTATGAGCTGAATACCCCGCTTTACTCCGATGGAGCGGACAAGCTGCGATATGTTTACGTACCGGCCGGAGGGCGGATCGATGCGAGCGGAGACGGACTGCTCCAATTCCCCGTAGGCAGCGCCATCATCAAGACGTTTGCATTTGGGGAAGGGGAGACGCAGCGATACATTGAGACGCGCGTGTTGCTGAACCGCGCGGATGGCTGGCTCGCCTTGCCTTATCGCTGGAATGACGACCAGACCGAGGCGAGGCTCGCTTTGGCCGGTGCCCGTATTCCCATAACGCGGCCGGACGGCGAAGAAATCAGCTACCGCGTGCCGAACAAGAACCAATGCAAGACCTGCCATTCCAAGAACGGCGATGTCATTCCGATTGGCCCCAAGGTCCGCAACCTTCCGGGCGAATTTCTCAAGGGGTTGGCCGAACGCGGCTTTATCGGCACACTTCCTGCCGGATTAGAACAATTGCCCGTATGGGGGGATGATAGCGCAAGCAATGGAAAGCTTGCGCGAGCTTATCTCGATGTGAACTGCGCGCATTGCCATCAGCCGGGCGGCTCTGCCTCCAATTCCGGACTCGATCTGCGATGGGAGCAGGGTGATCCGCACGCAATCGGCATTCGCAAACCGCCGGTGGCTGCCGGGAGGGGGGCTGGCGGACACAAGGTCTCCATCGCGCCAGGCGATGCCAGCGCCTCGATCCTTGTCTACCGAATGGAGTCGAATGATCCCGGTGTTGCGATGCCGGAACTGGGCCGCTCCACCACAGACGATCAAGCTGTCGCAGTCATGCGCAAATGGATTGAGGAAATGCCGACTTCATGAAATGGGTTATCCGCATAGTCCTGACGCTGCTTGCCCTGCTGGCGATCCTGTTCGTCATCTTTCGCACTCCAGACACCGACGCAACTGAAATGCGGGCCAAGTATGGCGCTGCTCCATCGCAGTTTGTCCATGTTGAAGAGAGCGCAGGGAAGGGGCAGATTTTCCACGTCCGCGATGTTGGTCCGCGCGATGCGCCTGCGATAGTGTTGTTGCACGGTTCAAATTCGGACCTTCACACATGGGATGAATGGACTGACCGGCTGAAAGACACATACCGTGTTGTCAGCTTTGATCAGGTCGGCCACGGCCTGACCGGAGCGGACCCGGATGACAATTACAGCCGTGCAACCTTCACCGAAGATATCCGTGCACTCACTCACCGGCTTGGCCTCGACGAATTCGTACTCGGCGGCAACTCAATGGGCGGGAAACACGCGCTCGCCTTTGCTGCGGCCTATCCGGAAAAGGTAACAGGCTTGATCCTGGTCGATGCAAGCGGCGGCCCGATTGTTCGCAATCCGGATGACGAAGACAGCGGGAATATCGGTTTCACTATTGCCCGGACCCCCATCATCAACAGTATCGCGGAACAGATCACACCGCGCAGCCTGATTGAGCAAAGCCTCGAACAGTCCGTTTCTGTCAAAGCAATCGTTACTGACGAGATGGTGGACCGATATTGGGAATTGCTGCGTTATCCGGGCAATCGACGCGCGACCATGAAGCGTTTTGCAAGCGAGTACGACCCTTTGAGCGAAGGTGAGATCGCCGCGATCGATGTGCCAGCTCTGATCATTTGGGGAGCTGAAGACCGTCTGATCCCACTGTCAGCGGGAGAATGGCTCGACAAAACCATACCCAATAGCGAGCTTGTTGTATTCCAGTCGGTGGGACATTTACCGCAAAAGGAAATCCCTGATGAAACAGCGGCAGCTGTTAGGGGCTGGCTGGCAAAACCCGGTGCAGATGAACAAGTGGTTGAAAAACTCGACTGATTGAGCGACGAAGCAGTCAAGCCCGCGCGCTTCAGTGCGGATCACACCCTGCAATCGAGGTTTGAACTTGCGAAAACTTGGCCTGATAGGCGGCATGAGTTGGGTGTCGACCGGCATCTATTACGAGCGGATCAACCGTCTCGTGCAGAAACGCTCATCGCCGATGACAAGCGCGCCCTTACTGATCGAAAGCCTCGATTTCTGCGAGCTTTACGCCCTGCGTGAGGAAAAGGACTGGAAACGGGCCGCCGAAGTGATCGGGGAAAGCGCTGCGCGGCTTGAGCAGGCTGGAGCCGAAGGGTTGATAATCTGCGCCAACTCGATGCACCGCGTTTACAGGGAAGTGGCGGAGCAGGTCAGCATTCCCATTATCCACATTGCGGAAGAAGTGGGGCGGGCTTTGAAGAAATCCGGCCACAAAACCGCAGCGCTGATTGGCACTCGCAATGTGATGACAGAAGGATTTTACCGGCGCAGACTGGTGGCCCACGGTATCGATCTGCTCCCGCCGGAAATGAAGAATGTCGAGCTGCTCGACAAGATCATTTATGATGAGCTGATGGTGGGTAAGGTCACCCGCGATGCGGAACGTCATCTGAAGACTATCTTTACAACAAAAGCGCAGGATGGAGCGGATGCAATCGTCCTCGCCTGCACCGAGCTGGACCTGGTGGTCGATGTCGATGCAAACGTCCTACCGATCTTTGACTCAACCAGAATTCACTGCGCCGCCGCCGCAGACTGGATACTTGGAGAGGATGTGGGGGAATAACCCTCCATTCGTCGACAAGACGAAACGTTTTACCGCAAGGTAAGCGCGCGCTTAATGCTTTTCCCATTTCGCGCCCCTATTTCGTTCTCGAATTTGTCATACATTTGTGATGATCAAATTCCGGGTCCTCGGGTCGCCTGAGGTCCCTGGGGCCGCTTTCCAACCCCCAATGCACCCGGACAGCGGCCCCACTCCATCCTTTTAATAATTCTGGCGATGAAACGGTTGCTGTCCACGGCAATAGCACCGGGTTTCCCATCTGTTCCCGTTGAGCGATGGTGCTGGGTCACCTAATCGCTGTTGTGTGATGAAACGCGCGCCCTATGCAGCTGACCCGGCCAAACATGGCGGGCGAGAATTCGCAAGCCAGTCTCGAGCGCGTGATCCGGCGACGCATGGCAATGGCAAGGTCGAAACGCGCGGCCCGCGCAGCGACTTTCAGCGCGATCGTGACCGTATCATCCACTCTATGAGCTTTCGCAGGCTCAAATCCAAAACGCAGGTCTTTATCGCTCCCGAAGGGGACCATTATCGCACGCGGCTTACACACAGTTTGGAAGTCGCACAGATCGGGCGGGTGCTCGCACGCTCTTTAGGGCTGGATGAGGATCTTACAGAGGCACTGTGCCTTGCGCATGATCTTGGCCATCCTCCGTTTGGCCACGCCGGGGAGGCTGCGCTATCTGAAGCTATGCAGCGTCATGGCGGGTTTTGCCACAACGCGCAGGCGCTGCGCACGGTCATGCGGATCGAAAATCCTTATCCCACCCATGACGGGCTCAACCTGACATGGGATTTGCTGGAGGGCTTGGCGAAGCACAATGGGCCGGTGACCGCGCCGAACTGGGCGCTGGCGGAGCTGGACGAAGGGTTTCCGCTCGATTTGGGGACATGGCCATCTCTCGAGGCACAGATAGCCGCCGTTTCCGACGATATCGCATACGATAATCACGATATCGATGATGGATTGCGGGCCGGTTTTCTGACGCTGGACGACCTGCTTGAGATTCCGTTTCTGGCAGATCAGTGGCGGCGCGTTGAAAACAGGTTCCCCAATGCCCCGCGAGATCGCCTGCTGCGTGAACTCATCCGCGATCAGATCGGCCTGATGGTCAATGATGTAATTGAACATACCACCAGACAAGTCCAGGACATGTCTTCAGTGGGCGAAGTGCGCGATGCGGGCCGCCAGCTGGGCGGCTTTTCGCCAGAGATGGCAATGCACGAGCGCGCGTTGAAGAAATTCATGTACGAAAAGCTCTATTATCATACAGACCAGGTCGCGGCTGCTGCACGCGCGCGCGATGTGATCGCCCGCCTGTTTGCGGCCTACTCGCAGGATGCGCGACTGATGCCGCAGGACTGGCAGGAGAGGCTTCCGGCAAACGACCCGCAAAGATCGCGCGTGATTGCCGATTTTATCGCCGGGATGAGCGACCGCTTCGCAATCGAGGCGTGCAGTGAGATTTACGGCGAGCGGCCAAGGGGGCTCAGCAATGTCTAATCTGCGTCGCGGCGCTCCGCAAAGGCGCACCATAGGCACCAAGGCAGCCGAGAGGATCGGCCTGGTGGGGGCGACCGGCCTGATTGGCAGGCGGGTCATCACCATCGCCAGTGCGGGCGATCAGGTGCGTATTGTCGGCATCGCCCGGCGCGAGGCGAAACTTCCCGATGGCGCGCGAATGGAAATGTTCGTCGCTGAACCGTCAAAGTGGGGCGAGGTATTCGACGCGGTCAAACCACGCGCGTTCATTTGCGCGCTGGGCACAACCTGGAAGAAGGCTGGCGGTGACGAGGCGGCGTTTCGCGCAGTTGATCAGGATCTGATCGTTCAGACGGCAGAAGCCGCCAAAGCTGCCGGCGTGCTCAACATGGTGCTGGTCAGCTCCGCAGGCGCTGATCCGGCCTCCAAAACGCTGTATCTCAAAGTGAAGGGGGAGACTGAGCGCCTGGTGACGAAAGTCGGCTTTAAACGGCTTGATATTCTTCGTCCGGGTTTGTTGCGCGGCGCGCGTGAAGGCGATTTTCGTTTCGTGGAAAAGGCTGCGATGACATTCGCTCCACTGGTCGAACCGCTGCTGCCGAGCAAATATGAAATGTACCATTCGATCGATGCAGATCTGGTGGCGGAAGCCGCCCTTGGTCTCGCAACCCGGCGTGCACAGGGGCGTTTCACCCACGATAATGAATCGATGAAACGCGCCGCGAGGGAGTGGCGGGTCAAGGCAGAGAAAGAGTTCGAAGAATGAATATCTGGGATCAGGTTTTCAGCGCCGTCAATCTGATCGCCCTCCTCGCATGGACAGGATTGATCCTGCTGCCGCGATGGCCAGCGCTGCTGTCTGCGGCACTTTACCTTGGTGTGGGCCTGCTGTGTCTCGTTTACTCCATATTGCTTGTCAGTGTGCTGGGAGGTCTAATACCTGCTGGAGATGGCGGGGCCGATTTCACGACGATCGACGGCGTGCGCGCGATCTTTTCAAGCGATGTAGGCGTGACGATCGGCTGGACACATTATCTCGCCTTTGACCTGTTTGCAGGGATCTGGATCGCACGTGATGCCGATGCCAAATTCTTTTCTCGCTGGGTGCAGGCGCCGATCCTTTTGGCGACCTTTCTGGCTGGGCCGCTGGGCCTTTTCCTGTGGCTGATCATTCGCGAGCCCCGCTCGCGCGCGTCGGGACGGTGGCAATAAGTTAAATAGTAGACCCGCCAGGTCCAGCCGCTTAAGCCATGGTCAAAACAGATTGTCCGGAGAGAAATCATGACTTGGGAAGGCACCGTAGCGGGCAACCCGCACCACAGCTTTGTTACCTTCGATGAGATAATGAACTTCTGGGCGGCTGAGAGGCCGACATCCAGCGCATTCGAGCAAAACGGCAGGGTCACAACCTATGCCGAGGCCGATAGACTGACGCGGCAGATGATCGCCTTTATGCAGTCAGAAGGGATCGCCAAAGGAGACCGCGTTGCCTGGTTGGGCAAGAACTCTGATAATTATTGCCTCCTTTACATGGCAGCGGCGCGCATGGGCGCTGTCATGGTTCCGATTGGTTGGCGGCTGGCCCCGCGCGAAATCGCGTATATTCTGACGGACACAGGCGCTAAGATCGTCTTTTGCGGGGAGGAGTTCGCTGACACCGCGCAAGCCGTTGCCGCAGACGTACCTGCAAAACCCGCCGTGTTTGAGGCAGAGATGGTCAGGCGCGAAGCAGCGAGACACGAACCAGCACATTACGATCCACCCGCACCCGATGAAGCCGTGTTGCAACTGTACACATCGGGCACCACCGGAAACCCCAAAGGCGCGGTTCTTTCAAACGAAAACCTGCTGGGTCTGCGCAATCCGGCCAACGATGCTGGCCTGCGCTGGGGATTTTACGAAGACGGCGATTGCATGCTGGTGGCGATGCCATGCGCGCATATCGGCGGCACGGGACTTGTGAACATTGCTCTTGCCAATGGCATTCGCAGCGAAGTGCAGGCCGAGTTCACCCCCGTGGGCGTGCTAGAAGCGATCGAGAACGGCGCGACCCATATGTTCATCGTGCCCGCCGCCTTGCAGATGGTGGTTCAGCATCCACGCGCGGCAAAGACCGATTTTTCCCACCTTCGGTATCTGATGTACGGCGCAGCGCCGATGCCTCTCGAGCTTCTCAAAGAGGCCGTGCGCACCATGCCAAACACCAATTTCCTGCAAGCCTATGGAATGACAGAGACGAGCGGAACGATCTCGCTGCTTCCTCCGGAGGATCACACGCTGGAGGGCAATCAGCGTATGCGTTCGGCGGGCAAGGCCGTGCCCGGTGTCCAGATCGAGGTGCGCAATTCCGACAATGCCGAATGTCCGCGCGGCGAGATTGGTGAGGTTTGTATCAAATCACCCTCGAACACGGCCGGATATTGGAAGCTGCCGGAAGCCACAGCCAGCACGATTGATAACGATGGCTGGCTGCATACGGGCGATGCAGGGATAATGGACGAGGATGGCTATGTTTACATCCAGGACCGCATCAAGGACATGATCATTTCGGGCGGTGAAAACGTCTATCCTGCAGAGGTAGAGAACGCTATTTTCGGGCACCCCGCTGTGGCTGAAGTCGCTGTGATTGGCATCCCGTCAGAACGCTGGGGCGAAGAGGTAAAAGCATGTGTGGTGTGCAAGCCTGGCGAGCAAATCGATGAAGGCGAATTGATCGCCTATACGCGCGAGCGAATTGCTGCCTTTAAAGCTCCGAAAAGCGTCGATGTGATTCCCGAAATGCCGCGCAATGCTTCTGGAAAGATATTGCGCCGCCATCTGCGCGACCCTTATTGGGAAGGGCAGGAGCGACAAGTCAGTTGAGCGCTGCTTTCGAGAAGAAACATGCACCGGCGACGCAGAGAAACCGTGCTGCAATTGCGGGTGTTCTGGCCAGAGAGCTGCCAGCCAGCGGTACTGTGCTTGAAATAGCAAGCGGCACTGGTGAACATGCTGTCTATCTTGCAGAGAAGTTTCCGGACCTCGATTGGCAGCCGAGCGATATCAAGCATGAGGCGCTGAAATCGATTTTGGCGTATCATGCTGAGTACGCGGGCACCAACCTGCGATTGCCCATGGTTCTGGATGCGGCCAAGCCAAAAAGCTGGGAAATCCGGGGTGTCGATGCGATATTGTGCATCAACATGGTCCATATCAGCCCGTGGTGGGCGACTGACGGGTTGTTTGCCGGATGTGCCGATTGCCTGGGCAATCCGCACAATCCATCCGCGCCGCTGATCCTATATGGACCTTATTTTGAAGACGGCGTCGAACCGGCGCAGTCAAACATCGAATTTGACCGCAGCCTTCGCGAACGCAACGAAGAATGGGGTATCCGCTACGTAAGTGAAATCGACGCGCTTGCCGAACGCGAAGGATTACGGCGCACCGCAAGGATTGAGGTGCCGGCCAACAACCTTATGCTGGTGTATCGCTGCTGAAAAAACCGCTCAGGTTTCGTCGTCGACAGCGTCAGCCACAGATTTCAGGTCATCGCCGACACCGCGAACGGTGTTGCAGGCAGCGGTAGAGATCAGCAGTGCCCCAATCAGGGCTGCATTTACGACTTTGCGAGTCATTGGGAGGCCTTTCTTGTTCATCACGGCAAATTCGCCCCATTGTGCGCGATAAGCAACAAAAAAGGGACGCTTGCGGGCGTCCCTTTCGATTGTCCTGGAAACTGCGTCTTATGTTTCTTCGTCAACCGCGTCGGCTGCGCTGTTCAAATCGTCGCCCACGCCGCGCACAGTGTTGCACGCTGCGGCTGACAGTGTCATCGCGCCGAGCGCGACTGCGATCATAGTCTTGCGGATCATTTGCTTATCCCTTTCAAAGATTTGTAGCTCCACAACCTACGGGTGGGCATGTGGTTCCGGCGCTGCGGCAATGCGTTGTCTGGATCGGTTCAGTTGTCTTTCGCGCCACGCAATCAGCAATCCCGCTCCGACAATCAATGGCGCACCAAGCCACAGGGACTGGCCCGGCGCCCGATCAAAAATACTCCACCCATACCAGGTCGCCCACAACAGTGCGGTGTAGTCCATCAGCAGAATGACGGCAGCCGATCCGAACCGAAGTGACGTGGTGAGCAGGATCTGGCCAAGCGCCCCGCAAAGCGCCATCGCAATGATAATTCCCCAGGTCTCACTCGTATGGGACTGATAAACGAATGGAAGGGCTAGAGCACTCAGGGGAGCGGTAAACGCCGTAAACCAGAACACGATGGCCCACGGGCTTTCGGTCTTGTTGAGATCCTGTACCTGGAAGCTGATGAGCGCAACCAGCAGAGCGGCGACCAGTCCGACAGCAGCTCCGAGCGGATCAACCATTCCGCTGCCCGGCTGGGTGATAACCAGCACCCCTGCAAAACCCAGAACAACTGCACCCC
>CALLQC010000102.1 GCA_938015255.1 uncultured Erythrobacter sp. | reverse complement strand
ATCGCTGATCGAAAGCGGATCGATCCCGGCAAAGGGTTCGTCCAGCAGCATGATCGATGGCTTGGCCGCCAACGCGCGCGCTATCTCGCAGCGGCGTCGTTCACCCCCTGACAGCGCCATGGCCGGGCTTTCGCGCAGGCGGGTAAGGCCAAACTCGCCGAGCAAGCGTTCCAGTTCAGCCGCGCGCGTATCCTTGTCCGGCTCGACCATTTCCAGCACGCAATTGATGTTCTGTTCCACGGTCATGCCGCGAAAGATGCTGGTTTCCTGCGGTAGATAGCCAAGGCCAAGGATCGCGCGGCGATACATCGGCAGCTTGGTAACATCCTCCCCATCCATCAGGATGCGCCCCGAATCAGGTCTGACAAGCCCCATGATCGAATAGAAACATGTGGTTTTGCCCGCTCCGTTTGGCCCAAGCAGGCCGAGCACTTCGCCTTTGCCGACACTAAGGGAGATGTCGGTCAGCACTGCGCGCTTGTCGTAGCTCTTGGCAATGGAAACAACTTCCAGTCCGCCATTTGGCAAGGGCACAGTCGCATCCGTGTTGCCGGATACCTGCGCAGCTTCGGCCAGCTCTTCGAGAGGGGATGTGTCACTCATTACCCACCGCTTTAGCAGTCTGACCTTAACAGAAAAGGGTGTGCGGCGGGTTTTGGCAGGATTTTTGCTTTCCTGCGGCGCCTCTTATGTATTCATGCTTAACTCGCAGGACCGAATATGTCCGGTCTTTGCATTTTGGTTACCACGCTTGCGTCGGGCCGCAGGGTCTGAGATAGTACCGTTTGGAGAGTTGAGAGAATCCGTTGGGGAGCGGAATGGATATGGGCGATTATTCGCAAAACCGAAATGATGGTGCCGTGCGGGCTGCAGCACCAGAACGTGCAAACGATTGGCGCAAGGCCATCAGCGATCACGTCGCTTACGCTCTGCTCGTCTACACCGGTCTCACCATCTTTATGACGGTCAAAGCCATGTCACTGGGCTTCTCATCGATCTTGCCCTACATCGCTCTTATTGTTTTGGTCGCAGCGATCATTCCGGCTTGCCGCTGGTTTGAAAAGCGCTGGGCGGGCCTTTCTGACGACGAGGCTGCAGATCCTGATTATGCCGGCGCATTCCGCCGCGATACGGTTCTGCTTTGGTTGCTTGCGATCGGTTTGCCGGTCCTGCTCACTGGCATTTTCAAGGCGGTCTTCGCCTTTTCCTGAAGCTGCGCAATTGCGCAGCGGGGAACTTCAACCCCTTTTCAAACGCTTGACCTGATAGCGCCGCCGATTTTGCGCGGGGCATTTGCAGGAGCTGGCGTTTGCGTACTTTCCCGAAATTCATTGCAGCGATATTGTTGCTGTTCGCCTCGCCGGCCTGGGCGATCCTGCCTGCTGCTGACAGCCCGGCCGAGCCTGTCGAGACTGTCGAGCAGGAGATCAATCCGGCGCAATCAGTTCAGGATGATGAACTGATCGGCGATCGGCTGAGGGGTATATTTGCCGAATTGCCCGATTTTGCCGGCGTCTCTGTCGCGGTCAACGAAGGTGTCGTGACACTCAACGGCACTGTGAGCGATGCCGAGGCTGTTGAACGCGCTGGCAACATAGCCGGGCGGGTAACCGGCGTTGTGACGGTAGAGAACAGTCTTGAACGCGATCTGTCGGTCGATGGAAATCTTTCGATTTTCGGGCAAATATCCGGATTGATTGAGGGCTTTGTTGAAATTCTGCCTCTGCTGGCTGTTGCGGTCACAGTGGCAATACTGATCGGCCTGCTGGGCTATATCATCGCCGGTCTGGGGTTCATCTGGGACAGGATCGCCCCCAACGCATTTCTCGGAGAGCTGATCCGCAGCGCCATTCGGTTTTTTTTCGTGGTCGGCGGGATTGTGATTGCGCTTGATATGCTGGGTGCTGCCGCACTTCTTGGCGCAGTGCTTGGCGGTGCGGGTGTGATCGGCCTGGCGCTGGGTTTCGCCATGCGAGACACTGTCGAGAACTACGTAGCCTCGCTGATGTTGTCCCTGCGTCAGCCGTTCCGCGCCAATGATCACGTGCTGATCGACGATCTGGAAGGGCACGTTATCCGATTGACCAGCCGCGCAACCGTTTTGATGACGCTGGAGGGCAATCATCTGCGCGTGCCCAATTCGCAGGTGTTCAAGGCAGTGATCGTCAATTTCACGCGCAACCCGCAGCGCCGGTTTCAATTCGAGCTTGGCGTGGATGCAGACGACGATCCGCGCGCCGCGATGCAATTGGGGCGCGAGGTGCTCGGCACGCTTGGCTTTGTGCTTGACCAGCCTGAGCCGTCTGCGCGGATAGAAAATGTGGGCGATTCCAACATCGTCATTGCATTTCTCGGCTGGGTCGATCAGCGCGAAAGCGACTATCCCAAATCGCGCAGCCTTGCCATTGCCGCCGTCAAGGAGGCGCTTGAAGAGGCAGGCTTTGCTCTGCCAGAGCCGATCTACCGGCTGCGTTTTGACGGTCGGACCGACCCGCTGCCGATCGGGCGCTCTTCCAAAGCTGCGCGAGACAAGGCGCAAGCACCGCCAAAACAGCCTGCATCCACTCCGCAGCAAGTCGAAGAGGACGTCAAGCCGGAGACTGAAATCCGCGATCTGGTGGATCAGGAGCGCAAGTCAGGCGACGAGCAGGGAAATGACCTGCTCGACACCTCTCGCCCTGTCGAATGACGCTTATCTCTTGGCGCGTTCGATCGCCTCGATAACGATCTGCCGCGCTTCGGCGGCATCGCCCCACTTGCCCACGCGGACCCACTTTTCAGCTTCGAGATCTTTGTAATGCGTAAAGAAGTGCTCGATCTGTTGCAGCACGATGGAAGGAAGGTCCTGCCGCTCGGCCACGTCTGAGTAATAGGGGAATGTTGTATCAACCGGCACGCAGATGAGCTTTTCATCGCCGCCGTGTTCGTCTTCGAGGTTAAGCACACCGATCGGCCGCGAGCGCACGACGCAGCCCGCGATAAAGGGCGAGCGCGCGATGACCAAAGCGTCCAGCGGATCACCATCGGGGGAAAGTGTGTGCGGGACAAAGCCATAATTGGCGGGATAGCGCATCGGCGTGTGCAAGATGCGATCAACAAAAAGCGCGCCCGAATCCTTGTCGAATTCATACTTTACCGGTTCGCCGCCGGTGGGCACTTCGATAATGACATTCAGTTCTTCTGGCGGATTGCTGCCGGTGGGAATTTTGTCGATACGCATGGGTCGGGCTCCTAGAATATGTGTACTCGCCCCTCTCCCAAAGGCGCTGGGCGCGCCGATAGCCTGCTCTTGATATTGCGGCAACCTCAACTGTGCCCTAATCGCGCCTCAAAGACAGGACAGCCATGAGCAAAAATACTCCCAAAGCCATTCGCGGCACGCAGGACATATTCGGCGCCGATGCCGAGGCGTTTGCATATGTCGTTGAAACATTCGAGCGCGTGCGCAAGCTCTACCGGTTTCGCCGGGTGGAGATGCCGGTTTTCGAAAAGACCGAGGTGTTCAGCCGTGCCATTGGCGAGACGACCGATGTTGTCTCCAAGGAAATGTATTCGTTTGAGGATCGCGGCGGGGATTCCCTCACGCTTCGGCCTGAATTTACAGCGGGTATCGCGCGCGCCTTCCTGACCAATGGCTGGCAGCAGCACGCGCCGCTCAAGGTCGCGGCGCATGGGCCCTTGTTCCGTTACGAACGGCCGCAAAAGGGGCGCTATCGCCAGTTCCACCAGATCGATGCCGAGATCATTGGCGCGGCTGAACCGCAGGCGGATGTGGAACTGCTCGCCATGGCTGACCAGCTTTTGAAAGAGCTGGGCATTGAGGGCGTTACGCTGCACCTCAACACTTTGGGCGACGCCGACAGCCGCGAAAACTGGCGTGCGGCGCTGATCGAGTATTTCCGAGCGGTGAAGGGTGATCTGTCCGAGGACAGTCAGGAGCGGCTGGAGAAGAACCCGCTGCGGATTCTCGATTCAAAGGATCGCCGCGACAAGGTCTTCCTCGCCGATGCGCCGAAGATCGACGATTTTCTGACCGACGAAGCGACGGCCTTTTTTGAAAGCGTAACCAGCGGCCTGGATGCAGCGGGCGTGAAATGGCAACGTGCCGAGAGCCTCGTGCGCGGGCTCGATTATTATCGCCACACCGCGTTTGAGTTCATCCCCGACGAAGGTTCAGCGGCAGCAGATGCGCTGGGCGCGCAGAGCACAGTGCTTGGCGGCGGGCGGTATGACGGGCTGATGGAAAGCCTTGGCGGACCGGCGACGCCAGCTGTGGGTTGGGCCGCGGGGATTGAACGGCTGGCTATGTTGGTAGGGGAGAAGGGTGAGCCTCAACCCGACATAGTGGTTGTCGTTGAGGACGATGATATGATCGCCACTGGACAATCGGCTGTTAGCGCAATCCGTAACGCAGGCCTTTCAGCGGAAATTATAGGAACAGGTGGAAAGAAGAAGCGCTTCGACAAGGCGGTCAAGCTTGGAAGCCACGTCATCATTGCGATGAGTGATGGTGAGCGAAGGCTGCGTTATCAGACCGAGGGACCGGTGCGCGAGCGGTTAGTTGCTGCTCTGAAGGACTTGGGTCTCAATTGATGCAAATCCCTCCCCAACGCCTAGACCAGATCGCCAACCGCTTCGCCGAACTCGAAGCGCGCATGGCCTCAGGCACGCTTGAGGGCGATGAATTCGTGCGTGCATCGCGCGACTATGCCGAGCTGGAGCCGGTCGCGAAAATCGCTGCGCAAGTCAAAGCCATGCGTGATGAGATCGAAGGGCTCGAAGACATGCTTGCCGACCCTGAAATGAAGGCGATGGCAGAGGATGAGCTGAGCGCGATCCGGGAGGCTCTGCCAGTAAAAGAGCGTGCACTCGCCATTGCCCTCCTTCCGCGAGACAGTGCCGACAGCAAACCGGCCATGCTTGAAATCCGTGCCGGAACCGGCGGCGATGAAGCAGCGCTGTTCGCGGG
>CALLQC010000101.1 GCA_938015255.1 uncultured Erythrobacter sp. | reverse complement strand
GTCATCCGTTGATATTGAGTCCGGTAATCGACTTTTCGAGCATGATAAGCTGCCAAAGTGGCCTCGAATTGTCAGACCGGCCAGAAATGTGCGCCTCGGCGAGCGTTTGTAGCGCTTTTTGATCAAACCATCCCGTGCTGGCCAAAATGCCGCTCGACGCAATACCGCGGGCCTGATTCGATAGCGGCCCGCGTAACCACTCCGCTATGGGCGTTACAAAGCCCTGCTTCGGACGGTACAGGATATCCTGGGGAAGATATCGTTCCATACACTTCTTCAGCAGATACTTACCTGTGGTGCCTTTAACCCGCATCGCTTCGGGCAGGCGCGCCGCAAATTCGACCAATCTATGATCCAGCAAAGGCTCTCGCGCCTCCAGGCTTGTTGCCATGCTTGTTCTGTCGACCTTGGTCAGGATATCGCCGGGCATCCAGAATTTGAGATCCGCATATTGCGCCCGGTCAAGACCAGAGCGAGCGGGCGCGTTTCGCATCAAACCTATCAATTCATCTTCCGCGCGAAAGCCACTGAGTTGCGCAACAAATTGGTCGGAATAAAGAGAGTTGCGCTGCTCCTGATCCATCACGCTCAGGCCGCGCGCATACCCCTCCTCCCCGCTCGCAGCGAGCGCCAATAATGTCGATTTCGCCCTTAGCGGGCGCGGGGCCCAGTCAGCTTTTGGCCATACCTTACCAAGTCCGCCAAGAACGGTTTCACGCATAGTCGCGGGTATAATTGAACGGATACGCTCTTCGTTGTGATGAAACACCTGCCGGCGATAGCCTGCAAATGCCTCATCCGCACCGTCTCCCGAAAGCGCAACTGTCACCTGCTCGCGCGCGAGTTGGCAAACGCGCCAGGTCGGCAGGGCTGATGCATCCGCAAACGGTTCATCGAACATGGCCGCCAGATCATCAATCGCCGCAAAATCATCTTGTGCCACGATCCGCGCGGTGTGTGCCGTGCCGAATTTTTCCGCGATTGCCTTCGCATAGCTCGTTTCGTCGACTCCCTTGACGTCGAAGCCAATGGAACAGGTTCTAACCGGTTCGGGGCTGGCCTCACTCATCAAGGCGACCACGCTGGAGGAATCCACACCGCCTGAAAGAAAGGCGCCGAGTGGAACATCCGAAACCATGCGGGACTGAACCGCGTCGCGCATCAGATGCACGAGCCGGGCGGACATTTCCGCTTCGCTGCCTTTTTCACGATTGGAGAAGTCGATGTCCCACCATCGCCTCGCTGCCTCCGGTGCCCTTCCCTGTTCCAGCAAAATGAAATGCCCCGCAGGCAACTTCTCGACGCCCTCAAGCATGGAGTGCGTATCCGGGACATAACCCCATGTGAGATATGCATCGAGAGCGGCAGGATTAGCACGGCGGCGAAGCAGTGGGTGCGCAAGCAGGCCTTTCAGCTCGGATGCGAAAGCAATGCTGCCATCAGACAAACGCGCCAAAAACAGCGGCTTCACCCCGAAACGATCACGGGCGAGGAAAAGCTGACGCTTGTCGAGGTCGTAAAGCGCAAAGGCAAACATGCCATGCAGCCTCTCCAGACACGCAGTCCCCCAACGCTGCCACGCGGCGAGAATGACCTCCGTGTCGCCCTGCGTTCGGAATTTTGCGCCGCATTTCTCCAACTCGCTGCGAAGCTCGCGAAAATTGTAGATTTCACCATTGAACGCAATGACCGCGCGCCCATCGGCCGACTGCATTGGCTGCGGCGACCCTTCAAGATCGATAATGGAAAGCCGTCTGTGCCCCAGACCAACACCGTGTTCAGTCCAAACGCCTGAACCGTCTGGCCCGCGATGCACCATCGCTTCGCACATGCGTTCGACCCGGACAGGATCGACCGGTTTTGGCGTCTCGGCATGAAAGATTCCGGCGATCCCGCACATAATGCAACGCGGCAGCTAGCCGATCGGCATCGGCGCGACAATGATGGCAAGCAAACCTGCTGCAAACACCAGTGCCGCAAACGCGCCGCCAATGGCCGCAGTAGGTGCGCCCTGCCCTTCGTAATCCTCAATCCATCCCCATGCCTTAAGCTCAGCAGCAGTCCATCCATGATCCTCCGGATCACGCTCAAAAAAACGCCATGCCCCGCCGATCAGCAATGCCACGACAATCGCGAAGAATATCCAGCCATAGAAGATATGGTCGAAGCCTGCAGCAAACTCGACACCCTGGCTCTGCGCGATGAAGATCGTTCCCCAGGCACGGATACCGTTGGCGATAATCGGGATGATTATCGAGGCAGCCATAAATGCCGCGCGGCGTTTCCAGGAGGTGAAGCGGGTGTAGCAGACAAGCAATGCCAGCGTGACCATGGCGATCAGGAATTTCACGCCCGAACACGCTTCTGCGACGATAAACAGGCCGACCGGGGTTTCGATATAGATCCCATCGACAACAGCAGGGATCCCGCTCCAATGGGTAAGAGCAATAGCGATTTCGGCAGTGATCAGCTGCAGGGTCGGGATCATCTCATCGCCAAAGGGTACCAGGAAGCCCCCGAATGCCAAAGGGAGCGCAAGGGCCATAGAAACCCTTAGACCAAGGGCTGCGACAACCGCGCCTTGAACCGCGCCAACGGCACCTGCATGAGCCAGGAGATTGATCTCCGTCAGCCTGCCAAGCAGCCAAAGCGCTAATCCTGCCGCCACCAAAAGCAGCCCGGGTGCCCACGGTTTCGGCGTGAAGCGCACCAGCTCCTCCGCCCGCAGCCACACAAGCCAGCCTATGATCAGCGGGACCAGCAAGATGTGTGTGTAGGTGTCTATGTTCCACCATTGATGAAACATTTCGCCCCACTCGCGGACAGTGAGCAACACCAAGGCCAATGTGGCCAAAACCAGAAGTCCTAATGGACCGCGCCACTCAGCCGGGAGCGTCTTGATCGCGCCTGCCGGGTTTTCCCATTCAGATTCTGGAGTTGATAGTTCAGGCGGCATTGCGCGCCTCCGCTGGCGGTTCGGCAAGAAGCGCACTGAGCGGAGAGAGCATCGCTTCCCACGCATGATGTTCCAGTACGAACTTTCGTGCGGCACGGCCCATTTCGACGTGCCCGAGCAAAGTCTCCGCGTGATCGCACATCGCTTCTGCATCCGCTGCGCAAACACTCCATTCACGACCGTTTTGCGCGGCGATCCCCGTGGCAGCTTCGGGCGTAAGCAAAACAGGTCGTTCCATCGCCATCGCTTCAAGCACTTTGTTTTGCACTCCGCGAGCGATAAGGAGCGGCGCGACCACGCAATCCGCCGCGGCAAGGAATGGGCGGACATCAGGAACTTCACCCCAGATATTGACGCCCTTTTTCTCAGCGAAGCGCTTTAGCGCAGCGGTGGGATTGCGGCCAACGACATGGAATTGCGCGTTTGGATAGCGTTTGCGAATAGCGGGAAGAAAATTCTCGGCGGCCCAAATGGCGGCTTGCTCATTCGGGCGGTAATCCATCTGTCCGGTAAATACGAAATGCGGCCCTTTGGCCCCGCATATTGCAGGGTGCGGATCCACCTTCGCCGGATCGAAGAAAGCAGCGTCGATGCCGTTGCCGATTACTTGCACATTCGCCCGAGAAGGGTTTTTCAGGCGGCCGCGGAAAAGAGCCGCTTCGTTCTCGGTGATCAGGATTGTCGCATCGGCGCGCCGCGCAAGCCGCTCCTCCTCCATTGCGAGTAAGCGTCCCTCACGCTGGTTCAGCCAAACCCGCTCGCCATGTTTGGCATAACCTTCAAATTTTGCGCTATCGACGTCGCACAGGTCAATAATGCTCCTGCCGGGAAAATCCGCCGGGATGTATTGCCCCATCTGGCCGGAGAAAACGACGATCGCAGTGATATCCTGTTTCTCTATCGTCGTGCGCACCCAATCGCCGAGATTCTTGCTGTGAAAGGCTGTCAGACTGACCGGCTTTCGAGACAGAACAGCCTCAGCTCCCGCAAGGACGAGCGGCTTTTTCCGGTTCGGGACGAAACAGGTCGCTGCAATCGAAGAGAGCGCCTTGGCACCCTGTCGGTCCTCATCGGTTTCGGCAAAGCAGCCCACGTGAACCGGCGCCATCTGGGACAGCTTTCGCAGCAGATGATGCGCGCGAATCTTGTCGCCGCGATTGGGCGGGAACGGAACACGGTGTGCAAGGAAGAGAATATCACCCATGTTTAATGCGTCAGGCCAGATCGCGGGCAATCCAGGGGCCGATCGTGTTAGCAAGCGGCAATGGGAGCTTCTTCCAAAGGTCGATCTTGCGGCTGTAGCCTGCGTTGGTCGGATCGATATCACGCGGATTTGAGCCAGGCGCCGTCCATGCGCCATATGTCAATGGCACAAGATCAAAGCCCCAGTTCTTTTTAAAATTATATGGGCCACTACCGGTTTTGGAGCGTCCAAAGTCAAAGCGCGTCATTCCTCTGCGCCGCGCATGCAGCATCAGCTCATAATACATCAATTCATTCGCACGCAGGTTTCGCGCAGCAAACTTGCCCCCGCCCCAATAGGGCAGCACAGCTCCATTGTGGTAGAATGACAGGACGCTGCTAATGGGTTCGCCATCGGCATAAATGGTGAGAATGTCGCTGCTATCAGGAAATGCTTTGAGCATGGCGCCGAACAGGCTGCGCGGGAAAACAGGCGTGCCAAGGTTTCGAACGCTCTCGCTGTAGACAGCGTAATGGTCATTCTGGTCATGCGCTGAGCGGCCTACCCGTACTTCAAGGCCGTTTTTCAGACCTTTACGAACCTCGGCGCGCGCCTTTCTCGGTATCATCAGCAGCTCGGCATCATCGTCACCAGCGAGCTCACGCTCAAAACCGCAATGCTTGTCGTCCCAGCTGCGCCAACCATCTGGAATGGGACCGCCGCGCACTTCGACCGAGCTCAAGCCATTTTGAATCGAGTATTTCTGCGCCGCATGAGCGAGGGCGAAAGCCGCATCGGCGCTGTCCGCACAAATTCCGCCGCCGACGCCAAAGCCGCTTGAAACAAGAGCATTACCGAAAAGCAGCGAGCGCACTTCGGTTGCGGGCAGCCAGCCCGTTATCGCGCCAAGTTGTTCGGTAATAAAACCGATTGCCCGATTGCCCGTGCCATTTTGTGCGGCGAGGAGCCACGCAGGGGACTGGAACAGGCTGCAACCATGCTCGCTGTTAAAGCTCACAATCCGTTTGACCTGAGCCTGATCGGAAAGGTCCACTAACTCGGCTGTATGGCTGACTTTGACGGGCGCATTCATGCCGCGATGTCCACCGGAATGTCGCTCCCGAACCAATCATCGGCACGCTGAGCCTCGCGCCGGGCAACTGCATCCATCCTGTCCCATGCGAAATCGTGCACGAGATCGGTTAGTTTACCCGCCATCTTATCCAGGTTGGTATAGTGCCGCAGCCTTGAACGCATCGGAGCACCCGGCACTCGTGGCTGTTCAGGGTCGACCTCCCAGGGATGAAAATAGAAAACAGCCGGGCGTTTATCCTGATTATTGACCTGCCTGATTGCCCAGCGTGAAAATGCATAGGGAAGAACGCGGAAGAACCCGCCGCCGCCAGCAGCCAGACGGCGCTGACCGAGCATGGCGGTAGTTACAGGGATTTCGACAAGCCCGGATCCGGCCAGCGGGCGGAACGCAAAACGCGGGGCCTCGCGCCAACCATAATGATCATGCACCACAGGTGCCACGCTCGATGAATAGATGTAGCCCTGCTCGGCCAGCTCTTCAAAGGCCCAGGGCGTGCGACCGTCGATAGAAAAACTCGGTGCGCGGTAGCCAATGACTTTTTGGCCGGAGCAATCCTCCAAAATGGACCGCGCCTTGCGGATATCATCGGCGAACTGTTTGCGATCAAAAGTGAACACACGCGCGTGATCGTAACCATGACTCGCAATTTCGTGTCCGGCATCTGCAATCCGGCGGATGGTTGCCGGGCTGCGCTCTGCAACCCAGCCAAGCGTGAAGAATGTCGCCTTGACCTCCGCCTCGGCAAACAGATCGAGTATCCGGGCAACATTGGCTTCAACGCGCAGCGCCAATCCGTCCCAGTCGCCGCGTTCGATCACTTTTTCGAACGCGCCAACTTGAAACCAGTCTTCGACGTCGACAGACAACCCATTGACGATGCGATCGGCCTGAAGGGGAGAGCCGTTTTTGAGCATTTCTACGCTGCCTCGCGCGATTTATCGTCCTCAAGCCATTCAATGAGCATTGTCAGAACGTGGCGGAACGATTGCTCCTGCTCCTCCAGTCGCTGCTCTATGCGCTCAAGTGCAGCATTGAGTTCTGTCTGGGTTGCTTCGTCGATCACGCCCGCTCCAGCGCCGAATGAAGCACCAGCGGCCTGGAGTTCGTTTATCGCGCTTTCAAGTTCAGCCGTGCGTGCATCCCGATCTGCCAAGAGGGCAGCGACTTCGGTTGCAGGAACACTGTCAATATCCTGAGACGATGCTGGCGAAGCGGTATCTGCGTCTACAGACAGCGGGCTTGGTGCAGCTGCGGCCGGCGCACCGCTGCCGTGATCCGCATCGGCTGCCATTTCTTCGATGACTGCATCAAGCATTTCTGTTGAGATGACGTCGGATTCCTCAATCGCACCCAACAAAAGCAAACGGTTCATTACCTGGTTCACACGCCGCGGGATGCCCGCTGTCTGGGTGAACAGGGCGGGCAACAGCTCCTCCTGAAATGACGGATTTCCATCCCAGCCAACGCGGCTCAGGCGGTGGGTAATATACCCATCCAGCTCTCCCTCATCGAGCGCATCGAGGTGATGCGAGGCGATGATACGCTGGCGCAATTGTTCCAGATCTGGATGCTGCGCCACAGTGCGGCGGAATTGGGGTTGGCCCAGCAGAAGGCTTTGCAACAAAGGATGCGCGCCAAGCTGGAAATTGGACAGCATGCGCAGCTCTTCCAAAGCGCCGAGATCGAGATTTTGGCACTCATCCACCACCAACAGGCAGCGGCGCCCTTCCCGCGCTTCTTCCTGCAGGAAACGTTCAATCGCGACGAGAGCGCTGGCCTTGTCCTTGCCCTCGATCTGGATGCCAAACGCCTGAGCGACGACGTGAACGATCTCTTCCCCGTCCAGAGCGCTTGTCACAATCTGCGCAACCGTAAGCTCTTCCGGGTTGATCCGCTCCATCAGGTGAGCGACCAAAGTGGACTTGCCGGCCCCGACCTCACCTGTGATCACGATGAAGCCCTCGCCCTGATTCATCCCGTAACCAAGGTAAGACATAGCCTTTTTGTGGCTGGAGCTTTCGAAGTAAAACTCCGGATCCGGGGTAAGTTGGAAAGGACGCCCTTTAAAGCCATAGAATTGCTCGTACATGGGTTATGCTCCGTCGATCAAAAGTCGTAGCGCAGGCCAAGCAGCGCGGTTGCAACGGCAAAATCCTCTGCGCTGAATTCGCTGTCGACATAATCGACGGCGAGCGCGGTTCTTGCCGAAAGTTTGGTGGTGATCGCCTGACTGTAGGCAATGGATGTGCCGAATGCGGTGGCATCGCCATTAGGTGATGTCGTATCGAACCAGTTCACATAGGCATTGCTCGAAAGGCTGCCTGTCCGGCCAACATTCTGCGATAGGCCCAGAGTCACGTAATAGCTTTCATCAAGGAGGCCATCGGCAGATTCGAGCACGGTTCCCTGAGCACCGATAAAGCTGCGCCGGTCATAACCAACGCCCAGAACCGCCGTCATTCCACCGATCTGTTCCTGAATGGTGCCGCGGAAGCCGCGTCCGCGGAATGCCGATGAACGAACAGAACCGATCGAATTGACAAGTCCCGATCCCTCGGCACCGCTTACAAGACCGCTGAAATCGCCTGTAACTGGATTGCGAAGCGCTTCGAAATCCGTCGAAAGACCAGCCAAAGCGTTGTTGAGCTGACCGCCAAAACCGCCAATACCATCATACACGGCGAGGTTGATCGCCATCTGCGCATTCGGCGTGTAGCTGAAATTGCCGTAATAGGTTGTAGAGTCATAACGACGGCCAACACTGGCGGAAAGCGACGTTCGCGAACTTGGCCGCCACATTACGCCCACATCCCACAGCAACCCATCGACATCGAATGCCAGGATGCGCGGTGAAGCTTCGTCGGTAACAAGCCGGCCATCGGCGCCGACAATGGGATCTCCGTTCACATCGCGCAGCGCGTCGCGGCTAGATACCTCGACATTCTCGTATCCGACACCGCCGACCACAGCGAGCGATGGCGAAACCGGAACCGTCACGTCTGCGCGTACAAAAGTATCGCGCACCCGTTGATCGAGATTGGAGATATCTTCCTGTTTGATGCCAGCTGATACTGCGAGACCGATAGGCAGCGGCTCGCCCGGACGGGTTCCGGCGCGGACCTGGCCATTATAGGTCACACTGTCATCGAACACATCGATTGAATTGCCACCGGAATCGAAGATTGCGTTTTGCGTCTCAAACCGGTTGTAGCCAATGCGCGCTGCGCCCGTCACATCGACAGGGCCGACCTGCGTAGCGAGTGTCGGACCGGCGTAAATGCTGTAAATCTGGCTCTCGGCATCCTCTGTTACCAAAGGATTGGGCGAGACAGCCCCATTGCCATCCACGCGCGTACGACTGGCAAGAGCACCTGCCTCAAACGTCACAGCGCGCGGGACAACCGTAAGGTGCCCGCGAGCAATTCCGCTGATTGTGTCGTTGTCGATTGCGTCACCGTAACCGATATTGCGTTCATACCGCACAGAAACGGAAGCCCCGCTGCTGCGCCCTTGGGCGTTCATGTCGACACCGGCAGCAACCTGCGTGTAGGTGATCACATCGTCTCCCGGCGCAATCTGGGCAGAGATTACCTGGCTGACTTCGATGTATGGCTGGATGACAACATTGCGCGTTTCGCCGCCATCGCTTTGAGCGAAAGCAGGCGTGACAAAATGGGTGGCAAGGCCGATCAACAGGCATGCTTTGAGCGTGCGCATGATCAATCCCCCTTCTCGTAGTATTCGCCAAAACGGCGACCGGATGGACTGAAATGAACTGCATTGAGCAGCAATTTGATGTTACTGCAGGCCGACAGGAGCTGACGCGCATCTTCCAGCGCGGCGCGGCTTGTTTCATCAGCCCGCACGACCAGCATTGTCTGGCCAACATGCGCAGCAAGTTCTGCTGCGGGGGATGCGGCCAATGCAGGCGGCGTATCAAAGATCACGAACCGGTTCGGTGCTCCAGCGGTGAACCGGTCAAGAATATCCGCAGTGCGCTCGCTTCCGAGTAGCTCAGCATCGCTTGAACGCGTTGTTCCGGCAGGCAGGACAAAAAGCCCTTCTATATCTGTG